>CAZPFM010000080.1:0-8077 GCA_964585845.1 uncultured Bacteriovorax sp. | reverse complement strand
GGTTTCGTTTAAAAGGCGGGCAAGACCTTCCTGCCATTCTGATGGCAAGGGCTTACCTTCTTTAGATGATTTCTTACGTGCGAGCATATGACGACCTGCCTTAATTCGGGGGTTTTTGATGGTATTTTATCCTCTCATTCATTAAAATACTCTGGCTAATTCAACATTTTTTCATTCAGAAAAGGACCTATTATGAGCGTTTATATTTTAGGCGGAGCACGAACTCCCATCGGTAGTTTTCTTGGAACTCTTTCATCGGTGCCGGCACCGAAGCTTGGGGCCTTTGCCATCGAAGGTGCAGTGAAGAAGGCCAATATTGACGGCGCTAAAGTGGATGAAGTCTTTATGGGAAATGTGATCACCAGTGGAGTAGGACAGGCACCGGCCCGTCAGGCGATGCTTTCTGCCGGACTCCCTAATACCATCCCTGCTACAACAGTGGGAAAGGTCTGCGGTTCAGGTCTTCAGGCCGTGATCCTCGGAGCACGCTCCATCCTTACAGGTGACAACAAAGTCGTCGTGGCCGGTGGGATGGAGAACATGTCTCTTGCTCCCCATATTCTCATGAACTCCCGCAATGGATTTAAGTTTGGAACAACCGAGATGAAAGATTCCATGCAGTGGGATGGTCTCTGGGATGTCTACACGAATCGGGCGATGGGGAATTGCGCTGAAGAATGCACGAAGAAATACAATATGAGCCGTGAAGAGCAGGATGCCTTTGCGATGGAATCCTTTAAGCGCTCTCAGGCATCTCAAAAAAATGGCGACTTTAAAGACGAGATCGTCTCTGTCACAATTCCTGGGAAAAAAGGGGATGTAGAAATCACTGAAGACGAGGGACCAGGTAAAGCGAATTTCGAAAAAATGCCAAGTCTTCGTCCGGCCTTTGAAAAAGACGGGACCATTACGGCCGCGAATGCTTCAACGATTAACGATGGTGCTGCTGCCATCGTTCTGGGTGGAGATGAATACGCCGATAAAGCCGAATTCAAAATCCTTGCCTACGCTTCCAATGCCCATGAGCCAACCTGGTTCACAACGGCTCCTGTTGAAGCGATTAAAAAGTCCCTTAAAAAAGCCAACCTCAATATCAATCAGATTGATCTTTTTGAAATCAACGAAGCCTTTGCGGCCGTGACAATGGCGGCGATGAAAGAGTGCGAGATTCCCCACGACAAGGTCAATGTCCTCGGGGGAGCCGTCTCTCTTGGCCATCCTATCGGAGCTTCCGGTGCAAGAATCGTGGTGACTCTCATGAATGCCATGAAAAAGAAAAAAGCCAAATATGGTTGTGCCGCCATCTGCATTGGTGGGGGAGAGGCCCTCTCTCTCATTATCGAGAAGATTAGATGACCCAAACCTCCTCCGGGAAATCCGGCCTTCGATCCTTAAAAGCAGGAGAGACTATCTTTAATGATGGTGATCCTGCCGACTCCCTCTACATCATCCAGAAGGGGCAGATCCGTCTCTTTAAGCCAAAGGGTAAGGGGTTTGTGGAACTCGCGGTCTTAAGGGCCGGAGAAGTTATCGGAGAGATGGCCTATTTTGACGAGGATGGCTCCGGTCGGAAAAGATCCTGTTCCGCTGCGGCACTGACCAATGTTGAGATCATTGAAATCAGTTTCGGTGCTTTTTCTAAAACCATGCAGTCCTTAAACCCATGGTTTAAAACCATCATCAACACTCTCGCTACAAGACTCAGGCGAACAAACTTCCGGGTCAAAGAACTCGAGGATAACCAGGCAAGTTCCTATGGACTGAAGCCCGGGTCCTATGAATTCATTAAGCCTTTTGAGGTGATGCGAATTCTCGGTACTCTTTTTCTTATCTTCAAGGCCCATGGCGAAGCGAAGTTTCAGGCCCTGACTCTGAGTAGAAAGGTTCTTACTCTCTACACCGCAGACATGTATCAGATCATGGAAGCCAAGCTTGAATCCATTATGAACATTCTCATTGAGTTTGGTTGGATGGAGATCCGAGAGGATGAGGATAAGCTTCCGAATCTGATTCTCCTGAAAAATGTAGAGATAGTCCGTCAGCTCTTTCTTACTTACAACACGGAAAGGCATCTTCCGGATGATAAGAAAATGCACATCACTGAGCGCTTTGCCCGGGCGGTGACAAAGATTCTCGAGGATTCCCAGGGGAAGGCATTAATCGAGATCCCGAATATCCGGATTGATTCAGAGAATCCACCAAAGTTCACCAAATACTTCGATCTCACCGCTACGATTGAAGGATTCAAAGAGAAAAAGATCCCTTTTAACATCGATCATCTTAAAGACGGAGAAAGCCTGGGAGTCTTCGGGGAAGCTGCCAATCTTGATGGCAAGATGGTGGTGGAAATCGATCTTGTGAAACTTCAAAAGCTCGCACCGATCATTCGTTTTATGAATGCGGTGAGAGCTCTGAACGAAGAAAAAAACTAATTATTTTTTAGAGAGGAGCTGGCTTGAAGCCCACTTCCACACTGTCACCTGACTTATAGTAATAAGTCGAGTCACTGATTGTGATGAAGTAGCCTGTGCGCTTCTGCTCCGGAGTATCAAGATAACCATTATGAGTGACCTTGATATTCTCATCAAAGACATAACCGCGGTAGCTATAGGCCGAGGATGGGATCACCTGGCCATTGACCTTCACTACAATCGGGTTCATTGGATCGTTCTGGACCGCAGGCTTAGTTAAGACGATAGACTTAAAGTACTCCGTGTTCGTCGCCGAGGTCATGGAGATACAATCCGGATAAACGATATCATTGCCATTGAGGAATTCGATTACGTTCGGTGCCGTCGTTGGCTCACCAGGAGATGGCTCGATTCTCGTGTTCACAGATCCAGGGTTCGAAATGAGTTTCCACTGAGTATTCCGGGCCATGAGAACTTTTCCTGTGGATGGATTCTCCCGGTACACCTGGAGAGTCGCATCGTCGAGGCCTACGTTGGCACTCATCGTGACTGGCCAGTAGCGGTACTTGTGCGGGATAACGATCTTCTTGATAGAAGCATTCACGGAAGCAAAGACTCCGCTGACACTGCCAGAGCAGAGATTGTAATGATCCGGATAATTCGTTGAACCCTGATCGTCGATAGCAGGAGTGTGATCGAGGTAGAGGTCCTTAGACATCTGAACATAGGATTTATTCGCCGTGAGGTAACCACTTGGGCAAGTCGATCCACCAACTGTACTTGGAGTAAGAGAGAAGAGTCGGAACTGACTGGAGTTCAGTGAGCTTTTCACCTGCTGAAGGGCCGCCAGGCGGTCACCATAGACGGTTCCATTATGTCCATTGCCGATGAGAGTTGTCTCTTGTGGATTCCATGAAGCACCCTGCTCAACAGTGGTATCACGACCATTGGAGACGAGGATAATAAAGAGGTAAGCATTCTGGCGGAAGAGACCATCTGTGTTGTGAGCAGTGAGAAAGTCCCGAACACGCTGAAGACCAGATTCCTGAGAAGACTGAATGGGCTGACCACTGAAGAAATTGAATTCCGAAGCACTACTCACTCGCTTCGCATTCAGGGCCGATGGAAAGGTCGTGCTGTTTTTAACTAAGACCTGGTAGTCGTTATTCCCGGAGCTCGTAGCAAGAAGAGGAGTTCCAATCACCCGGTAGTCAAAATCTGCGGAGATGGAATTGATCGTGTTCTGGATTGCCGACTTCACTTCGTTCGGGACATACCAGTTACTGGAAGAGTTATCGATCACATAAAGGATATCCACTTCAGGATTAATGAGAGTGAGGTTAGAACAGGAGTGCTGCTCCAGCGTCTGAACACTTGTAACAGGATTTGAGACTTTCTGGGCCGCGGTCCCGAACTGCTCCTGACTACAGGAGGTAAGAAGAATCGCGAAGAGGAGGAAAGCCGACCAATATGTTTTCATAGTACACCTTATGATTTCTCAATCGACTCTTCGGAGGGGGTGAGGGAAAACTTTAGCATTCCGGCAGATTAGACCGATGGAATGACTCTGGAATCTGCTGGAAATCTTTGCCCATATCCCTCATTTTTCATCGGCTTAGGCTAAGATAATATTGAATAATAATTTCCATAGGTTGAGGATAGTATGTCAGAAAGTTGGTATTACGTTCAAAAAGGTAACCGCCACGGCCCCGTGGATCTCTCCGTCATCCAGTCCCATTTATCTGATGAGACTCTCTCCAATGAGGACTTCGTGTGGAAGAAGGGCTTTGAGAACTGGAAGAAAATCTAGGAAGTCCCGGAGTTAGAGATCGCTGCCACTCCTTCCATGCCGGAACCAGAGCTGCCAAAATTTGAAGCTCCTAAGCAAAGCGTGAGTCTTAATACCTTAGGAGAGGATGAGCGTTCAATCTACATCCGCATCGGTAACGACCGGGGTGCACCTCCTACTGATTATGGTCCTTTTAGCATTAAACAATTAAAGCAGCTTTTTAAAGAAAATCGCATCAATGGTAAGACCATGGTTTTTGTCTCCGGGATGCGAGACTGGAGACTCCTGGCCGATTTCCCTGAATACCAGGAAATCTTTGAAGAGCTTCCACCAGTCATACAGGAATCCGATCGCCGAAGCACTGAGCGAAAACCATTCATTGCAAGACTCTTCATTCAGAACAATAAAAAGATTTTTGAAGGAGTCTGCCGGGATATTTCTGTGGGGGGCATGCAGGTCCTCCTGGATAATTTTCAGGGCAACGCTGGAGACCGGATCACGATCAACGTGCATCCTGAAAACTCCGATTACCACTTCACCGCTTCCGGAGAAGTCGTGCGACTCCTCGAAGGAAACTCGGGCTTTTCGTTCCGCTTTCACGGATTAAACGACGAGGCCAAGAGATCCATCGAGAAGTATCTCCAAGATAATTAGTCATCGTGAGGACACCAACCTTCCGGACTGAAGACTTTTCCCTGCGCTCAAGCGACGGTGAGTCTTCTCTCTTCGTGAGACATCTCTCCCGTGGAGAACCGAAGGTACACTTTCTCATTGTTCATGGGGCGCTCGAGCATTCAGGCCGCCACCAGTACTTAGAAAACTTTCTCATGGAAAGCATGCCCACCGCTGCAGTCACGACTTACGATCACGTGGGACATGGCCGAAGTGGCGGGGCCCGGGCCTATCTGACGGAATTTCGCACCTATGTTGAGGATCTGCGTCTTGTAGGGGAGTGGGCCAATGAGCGTCTCCCGAAAGGGACAAAGAATTTTATCTGCGCCCATTCCCTTGGTGGTCTCATCACACTTACGCGCTTTCTGGATCCAAGCTATGGATGGCCCTTTCCCTGCGATGGTCTTATCTTCTCGAGCCCCTGTATCAAGGCGAAGCTTCTCCTTGGATCGAGTACGGAACCTCTGTTGGATCAGCTCAATAAGCTCTCACCCAGGCTTCAGATCCCGATGATCTTCAAGGGAGCTGATCTCACCCGGGATCTTGCTCGAGGAAATGACTTTGATACCGACCCTCTTATCCCTCGCTTTATCACCATCCGGATGATGAAAGAGATCCTCGATGCCACCCACAGGATTCGAGGGCTCTCGTACTATCTTCGGATCCCAAACTTGTTTCTCATCGCTGGCAACGACGCTCTGGTCGACTCAGAGAGCACCAAACTTTTTGCCCATGGGATTGATAAAAAGCTCACGACAGTCGTACAATATCCCTTACATCACCATGAATTATGGAACGAAATCGACCGCCAGGAGATCTTCAAGACGATGAAGCTCTGGGTGGAACGGCAGCTCAAGGAGAATCCATGAAATCCCTACTACTTCTTCTGATCCTTGTGGTCTCTGGCTGTGCTGCCTACAAATCCTATAATAAGACAACGACTGGAAAGGTCATCCTTCGCGGTGGGGCCTATAAAACAGAGGAGTGGGATGACTCCCTCGTCTTCAAGCGCATGAGCTGGTACCACGGGATGAGTCTTTATTATGATGCCCTCGTGTACCGGGCCACCCCGGATTCACCGTTTGCTAAATGGTTCTCGGCTTCAGAGAAAGAATTCTTCACCCGCTGTGAATCTCTTATTGTTTCTGTGAACTACTCTGCGGATCCCGCCAAAATCTCTCATGTGAATTTCCGGGAGCAGATGCGACTCAATGGCTATGATGATGTTGTTCTCAACAACTTTGCTCAGTTTTTGAAGACCCATCCTTCTGCCCAGGACTGGCGCTTTTTTAACTATAAAATCGTGGGTTATTGCAAGCGGACTCCGAGCCGCAATGATCCCAATCGCCTGGCGATCAACTTTCCTGGTTTCCAGCAGTTAGAGATTAGTCTCTAGTTATCTTTTCAAGGACTTAAGTCCTCACTCTCTTTTATTAAGACAGATTCAGTTCTGGCTCAAGAAAAGACCCTTTTTACCGATAGGGTAATGAGGCTATATGACTGATAAGAAGTTTCAACGATTCGGAAAGTACCTGATCCTCGACCACCTGGTCGATGGAGGAATGGCAAAAATTTGTCGTGCTCGCTATTTGGGTGAGCAGGCAAATAAGGTCGTTGCTATCAAGATGGTTCAGCCTCAGTTCTCCAATGACGAAGCCTTCGTTCGCATGTTCCAGGATGAGCTCAACATCACCTTCGGCATGCTTCACCCGAACATCATGCAGGTCTACGATTACGGTAAGACTAATGGCCAGCTCTACACCGCCATGGAGTACATCCACGGTGCCAACTTAAAGCAGTTCATCGATCGACTTAAAGAGCGCAAAGTGGTCTTCCCCGTGGAGATCTCTTGCTACATCATCTCCCAGGTCTGTCTGGGTCTTCATTACGCTCATACTTTTACGGATAAGCTCACCGGGAAACCATACAACATCGTCCACCGGGATATCTCACCTCACAACATCATGCTCACCTACGATGGAGCGGTGAAGGTGATCGATTTCGGGATTGCAAAAGCGAACACAAACTCCGAAGCCACTCAAGCGGGAACGATCAAAGGAAAACTTTCGTATCTTGCTCCTGAGTACCTCGATGGTCTCGAACTCGACGCTCGCTATGATGAGTTCGCGGTCGGGATTACCCTCTGGGAACTTCTCTGTTCAAGAAAACTTTTCCAGGCCAATAATGATCTTGCTGTCTTAAAGCAGATCCAGGCCTGTAAGATCACACCTCCCTCACAGATCAATCCGCTTGTTCCCAAGGAACTCGATGAGATCGTGATGAAGGCACTCTCGAAAGACCGTGCCCATCGCTATGAGGATCTTGATCAGTTAAACCGTGCTCTCATTAAATTCCTCTATTCCACATATCCGGACTTCAACGCTTCCGATCTTAAGGGCTTTGCGGCCGATCTCTTTAAAAATGAGATCACAGGAGACCGCGAGAAGTTCGTGGACTACGGAAAAATCGACATCGTGCCTTACATCGATGAACTGAAGAAAGACTCTACTCGGACCAGCAAGGTTCCTACAGAGATCAACGGTAAAACAGAAGTCGTTGGTAAGACTAAGGTCCGCGAGCTCGAGCTTGCTATTGATCCTACTAATAGCATCGCCATTGAAATGGACAAGCGGGTGGAGAAGACCGGCACCCGGAAACTTAACCGCACGACCCTTCATCAGGCAAAAGCAAACTCAAAGAATGCCCGGACCAATGGTTCCGGCTCCCGTCGTACGGATTCCGGAAGAAACAATAGTCGTCTCACCTCCAGAGCACAGCTGAAAGCTTCGAAAGAAGAGAAGTCCTCTGGAAGCACGATGATCATGGTTCTTGCTGCTTCCCTTATGGCCATCGCTTATTTCCAGGCAGACCTCGTGGAAGGTCTCATTGGTATAAATCTTAAAAAGCTCGTTCACGGCGAGGAAGTTAAACGTGACATCTCGTCAGTTCCAAAGCCGACCAAAGGTGAGAATGCTCCATTGGAGATGATTCCGGAAACATCCGGTAAGGCCGTCCTCGGTGGTCTTGATGTCTCCATGGAACTTTTCGTGAATGGAACAAGAACCCAGTACATGGGTCGCCCGATTAAGCTTCCTCTCGATGAGGATGTGAACATCCTTGTGAAAAAATCCGGTTATACACCATACTCCACCACCGTGAGGCTCTCGCAGAAAAAGACTTCCATGGTAATCAATATCCCTCCACT
>CAZPFM010000079.1:0-8108 GCA_964585845.1 uncultured Bacteriovorax sp. | reverse complement strand
TGACCTCAGCAATATTTTCCCCTTTCTTCGTTCTTGTCCTGAACAGACCTAAGTGATAAATTTTGTTAATAAATTAAAGGAATCGCTATGTTTAAAAAAATGCTCGATTGGTTTTCCAATGACCTCGCAATTGACCTTGGTACCGCTAACACTCTTGTCTACGCTAAAGACCGGGGCATTATCGTTAACGAGCCGTCAGTGGTAGCAGTTCACCAGGGATTCCGGGGCGAGCAGAAGGTTCTGGCCGTCGGTAAAGAAGCTAAAGAAATGCTGGGACGGACACCGGGATCGATCAAGGCCATTCGTCCGATGAAAGACGGAGTGATCGCCGATTTCGAAGTGACTCAGGCGATGCTGAAGTACTTCATTCAGAAATCCCTTAATGGCTCAAAACTTATCAAACCAAGAATCATTATCTGTATCCCTTTCGGCATCACTCAGGTTGAAAAACGCGCAGTGAAAGAATCCGCCGAGCAGGCCGGTGCCCGGGAAGTTTACCTCATCGAAGAGCCTATGGCAGCCGCCATCGGCGCAGGTCTTCCCATCACTGATCCTTCAGGAAATATGATCGTCGACATCGGTGGTGGTACCACTGAAGTTGCGGTGATCTCACTCGGTGGTATCGTTTACTCAAAGTCTGTCCGCGTGGCCGGAGACAAATTCGACGAAGCCATCGTTTCCTACATTAAGAAAAAATACTCCCTTCTCATCGGGGAGCGAACAGCTGAAATGATTAAGATGTCTATCGGGAACGCTTATCCTTTTGATGATGAAGTAAAAACTTACGAAGTAAAAGGTCGCGATCTCATCGCCGGTGCACCGAAGACCATCGAAGTCACTTCTGATGAAATCCGCGAAGCACTCGCTGATCCTATATCTGAAGTTGTCGAGGCCATCAAAATTTCCCTGGAAAAGACTCCTCCTGAACTTGCAGCTGACATCGTGGATAACGGTATCATCCTCGCTGGTGGTGGATCACTGCTGGCGAACCTGGATATCCTCATTAAAGAGAAAACCGGTCTTCCGGTCTCTCTTGCGGAAGATCCACTCACTTGTGTTGTCCGTGGCTGTGGGATGGCTTTAGAGTCTCTCTCACTTCTTCGTCAGGTGACGACACTGAGCTAATTCCCTCGAGGAGTTTAGATGTCTCAAACTTTTTTTAGTAAGCTCGATGCTTCCGAGAAGAATGCACGTCTTTCTTCTTTTGCTCACGCTCAAGGCGAAGTGACTCTTTGGATCAAGGGTTCTAAGGAAAAGCAGAACCTGCGGGTGACTTCTTATGATAAGGAGCGCTCTTCACTGGTTCTGGAGACCCGGGATGAGGTCTTTCCTATCAACTCAAAACTTCTCTGCTCTTTTGAATTCCGAGGGATGAATTTCTTTGCTGAAGTTATGCTTCAGAAAAGTATCGGGGGACAATTCCTCGTTCATTTCCCTGGAGACTTCTTTAAATCCGAAAGAAGAAATAGTTATCGTCTTCTCACCTTCCCTCTCTACGAAGTCTGGACCACTATCGACCTCGGAGAAGAGTATGAAGGGGGGAATGTCGTGGGTCTTAAGGATAAGCGCTCTCAAACAGGAATCTTTCGAAATTTCTTAAACCTCGTAAACAATGAAGAAAATCCGGACAAGAATGTGACAGGCTCTTTGCGGCTGCGGGTTCAGGATCTTTCCACAACGGGGATGGCCGTTCACATCGGTGAGTTAGAAACGTCTCAATTTAAAAAAGACCGGGAATTTGAAAAGGTCGACCTCTCCTTTCCTGATGAAACGATCCGCATTCCTAAAATCCGGGTGATGTATGTGGTCCCTTATATCGGAAGTGACAAGAACGTAAAAAAGTTCAAAGTGGGGATTCGATTTGAAGATGTCCCATTGGGGCTTGATCAGAAGCTTGGAAAGAAGATCAATGAGCTTCTCAGGGCCAATGACAATAACAGTGAATTTGAAGATTTCATCAAGTGAAAAAATCTCTTGCTCTCATCTCTCTATTCTTTCTTTTTTCCTGCGCCTCTTCGGACCTGAAGGTCCACGAGGGAAAGCACATCTACAGTCTCTCTGATGTCTCAGGTAATTTCCGATTAGAAAGGGAAGTGAAGTTTAAAAATAATAAGCTTATCACGAGGAATCAAATCCTGAATCCCGCCGGAGGAGATTCCAAGGTTCTTGAAAAGAGTGTCACTCTCTCTCAATTCGGAACCCTGAAAACAAAAAAGGGTCCCCTCCGCGTGGTGAGACCCCTGGCCTCAGAATTTGTCACGTGGCTTGAGGGAAAGAAATACACTTCACGGATGAAGGTGGATCTTAAGACCAAAACGATGGTCGTCTCTTCCAGTGAAGTCAAAGAACAGATCATCCCCTTTCCTAAGGGTCAGCAGTTTTGCTTCTTTAGTCAGTTACCAGACTGTCTCAATCTTAGCGGGATCCTGCAGAGAGCTTCCGAGAATCCGAAACAGGGTATAGGGCTGACGGTCATCTGGGATAGTTTCCCTTTTACTCCTGAACTCTATATCGGCGCGGGGAGAAATCTCTTCTCCACTGCAAATTTTAAGCATGACGGCCGGATTAAAAATAGAATTCGGTATATACTAGAGGTCGATGGCCAGGTGATCCTCTTTCATTTCGCTCAGGACCATAAGCTGGCGAAAATGGCCTGGATCTCTCAGGGACTGACCATTGTCCCTCCAGGGGAAGAAGAGAGCGGCATCGATAATCAATGAGGTTTTTTTGGATAGTTTCGGGCAACTAATTATTTCGGGAATCAAAGGAACGACTCTCTCTTCGGAGGAGAAGAAGTTTATTTCATCGGAAAAGCTCGGTGGCATCATCCTTTTCTCTCATAACTTTGAAGATCCTGCTCAGCTGGCCGAACTCATCAACGCCATTCAAAAAGAACGGGACGAATACCCTCTTTTTATCTCGACTGATCAAGAGGGTGGAAGAGTCATGCGCTTTAAGAAGCAATTCACTCATTTCCCGGCAATGCTTGATCTGGCCCGCATGGATTCTCCAAAGCTGGTCTTCGAGGCCCATCAGGTGATGGCCCGGGAGCTCGCGGCTTGTGGAGTGAATCTTAGCTACTCACCGGTGTGTGACATTCTAACTAATCCAGAGAATAAGGTCATTGGGGACAGGGCCTATGGACGGGATGCGGAAACGGTTGAAAAATATATTTCTGCCGCGATCCGGGGTCTCCAGACCAATGGTCTTATCGCCTGTGCCAAGCATTTCCCGGGTCATGGCGATACTTCACAGGATTCTCATTTTGAACTTCCTCTGGTGAAGACCTCTCTTGAGCAACTCAAAGAAAGAGAGATGATTCCGTTTGTGAAGGCCAGTAAATCCCGCGCCCAGATGATGATGATGGGTCACCTTTTGGTGGATGCCATCGATGATAAGAATCCAACCAGTCTCAGCGCTAAGGCCTATGACTTTTTACGATCGGAAACCAAGTTCTCCAAAGTGGTGGTGACCGATGACCTGGACATGAAGGCGATCTCTGATAAATTCACTCCGGAAGAGTCCTCCGTGAAGGCCCTGATCGCGGGAGCGGACATGCTCATTTTCCGGGAGTTCGAGAGTGCAGTGAAGGCGGTCTCGGCCATCCGGGAAGCCTCCAAGAAGCGACTCATTAAAAATGAGATCCTTCTGGAGAAGCTCCACCGGGTAGAAAAATGCAAGAAAGAGAATCTTCCGGCTTACCAGCCCACTTACATTCCCAAAATATCTGACTCTTTTAATTCTCAAGAGGCGAAGTCCATCTTGAGTCAGTATGAGAAATTCCTCACGACCTAAGCTTCCGACTCTAGGTCATTTTTGCCCTTTTCCCTGAAATTACCAACGCTTAGCATTTTGTTGATAATCTATAATCACTAATATGGGAGTGATAGGCATTTGATATCGCAGAGTATTGTCCTCATTCTGGCCCTCAGTTTCTCAGCGCATGTCTGGGCGCAGAATCCTTGTCCCAAGGAATTCTCTCAGATCTCGGCGAGCTGTATTAATGCGATCAATAAAAAGCCCATCGAAAAACCCATTTCACTTTCTAAAGAACTCGAAGGAAATATTTATTTTTATAAAACTCCTTCCGGTGAAACAGGAAAACTTCGCATCATGGGTGTGGTGAACTCAAAAAAAGAGTGTACCGTTTTCCTGGATGCCGTGACTTATTCTAAGCGCGCCTTTCTTCCGAACTCTTCTCTTTCCATCGGTCCAGATCAGAACAACTGGCTTCCGGATAAGCTCTTCCTCGATCGTGAGGGCTACTCCGCTCTCGAGCTTCGGCGGCAGGAGACAGCTGATAAAAAATCCATGGTGTGTGCTCTGAGTTTAAGTCAGGGTGCGAGTATTATTTTCTACCAGAAATCCCTCATGGAAAAAGTCCGGGAAGATAAAAACATTCTCTTCTATGGTCCTCTTGTTCTCATCTTTATTGCCATCTTCATTATCGTGCGACTCTTTCTCGATGAGCAGGATAAGTTTAAAACTCAGGAAGCTCTTGAAGATGCTGAAAACCAGGCGAAGATCAAATCCCAGCCGTTTTTCATTAAGGTGACTCGTCCTTTTTACAAGAGATACTTCCTTCCTCTGGTTCAGGGTTTTAAAAATAAGCAGAAGCTTCGGAATAAGTATAAGCAGTCTCTTGCCAATGCGGGTCTCACTAAAGAAATGAGTCCGGAAGAATTCGTCGCCCTGAAGTTTTTCATGATCCTGGGCGGACCTTTTGTTTTTCTCGCTGTCCGCTGGATCATGGAGGAAAACTGGCCCCTCTCTATTACTCCGGTTATGGCGATCGTCGGATTTTATTATCCCAACATCTGGCTCAAGGGCCTTATTGCCAAGAGGAATCAGGAAGTGCTTCTGGCGATGCCTTTTATCGTGGACATGCTGGCCCTCTCTGTTGAGGCCGGTCTCGACTTTATGGCGGCCATTCAGAGGGTGATTGAAAAAGCTCCTCCAAGTCCTCTGGTTGAGGAATTTGAAACTCTTATTAAAGAAACTCGTATTGGTTCTTCCCGGGCTGAAGGTCTAAGACAATTAGGCTGGAGAGTGAATATCATTGAGATCAATTCATTTTGCGCAACCCTGATTGCAGCGGACTCCGTGGGTGCTTCTATCTCACCTATCTTAAAGCAGCTCTCCGGTGAATTACGAGTGAAGCGATCCTCCCGGGCCGAGCAGCAAGGGGCGACGGCCGCGACTAAGATTCTTATCCCGATGATCTTTTTTATTCTCCCAGCCGTGCTGGTAGCGATCTTTGCACCCATGGCCCTTAAAGCAATGTCGGGGAATCTATGAAGAAGCTTATGGTGTCCTATAAAGATAAAGTCCTCTCAAAAAACGTGACCCTTGCGGACACTTTTTTTACTAAGCTCATGGGCTTTATGTTCAAACCCCGACCGCTTGATGATTCGGGGATTCTCTTTAAAACAAATTCCATCCAAACCCACTTCATGCGCTTTGAGCTCGATGTGGTTTTCCTCACCAAAAACTATGAAGTGGTGCGGATCATCCGAAGTCTTAAGCCCTGGAGAATCACCCGGTTTCATCTGAAAGCTAAATACACTCTTGAACTTCCTAGTGGATTTCTCCCGCCGGAACTAAGTGTCGGAGAGTCTCTGGAGGTCAGAGATGTTTAAGCTCGTCGTCGTCGGAGGAAGACTCCGCGGGAAAGAATTCATTCTCAATGAGGGCGAGAACATAGTCGGTCGGGGAGTGGACTGTGATGTTTCTGTTCCCGTGGAAGGTGTTTCCAAAAAGCATCTGCGTGTTACGGTAAACTCAGAAACAATTTTTGCAGAAGACCTCGGAAGTTCCAACGGCACCCTTGTGAATGGAAAGATGATTAAGAAGATCACCATGAAAGATGGTGACCGGATCGTTCTTCCTAATCTCATCTTTCAGGTGGTCTATGTCCTGGAAAAGAAAATCGTTATAAAGAAAAAAGTCTTCAAAGGCGATGATTCCGACGATGACGTCTATGATGATCTCGAGCAGACCCCCCCGATTCCCCAGAGTCTCCTCGCAAAACCGATCTGGCTTTTTAAATACAAGGTCATGCCCATCGTTTATAGCTTCAATGAGACTTATGAATGGGCGGCCCTGGTTGGGATCCTGCTCTTTGCCTTTGTAGGGATCAACACCTCTCTTACCATTCTTCCGGTTCTTTCAGATTCTAAGAAATTCCTTATTAAAGAGATCGCCCTTCGCGGAAAGCAGTACGCGGCTGAAGTGGACCGCTTTAATAACATTCACCTCAGAGAAAAAAATCTCGATCGCGTTTATACAGGATTTCTTGATGGGGATGAAGCTGATGGAGTGAAGAGCTACCGGCTCTTTGATCTTGAAGGTCGTGTCTATCGACCTATCTCTGAACTTAATACCATCGTGAGTGATCGCTTCTCAGTGGATGCCCGAAACTTCTACATGATTGAAAAAAATCAGGACAGTGACTTTATCCGGGATCTCGGCAATAACACCATCGGGATTGCCCGGGCCATTAAGGCTTCTGACAGAAACCTCGGGCGAGACGTGGTGGTTGCCATCATCGCCATCGAATTTTCCCCGAGTACTCTTGTGCGGGAAGCCTCCTACAATTACGAAGCTTATCTTGAAACTCTTATGACTTCGGCCATGGTGGCGATCATTTTCTTTGGGATTCTCTACTATCTGACGGTGCGACCTCTCGATGAGATGCGCATCCAGATTGAGCGAGTTCTTAGAGGACGATTAAAAGAGCTTCAGTCCAAGAGTCTTTTTAAAGAGCTGAGTCCTCTCAGGAATAGTATCAATTCCGTTCTTTACCGGATCCGGGAAATGCAAAATGCTGAGTCCGGAGAAATCATGGAACTCGAGGATGAAGGTCCCTACATTCAAATCCTTCAGGAATTCATGGCCGGTGCCCAGGGTCCTGTGATGATTCTTAATTCTGAAAAGATGATTCAGAATATTAATCCGGAAGCTGAAGACCTCCTTGGCTTACGGGAGACTTCCTCAAGTGGAGTCAGCATTGGTGAGACGACTCTGGACAGAGGTCTTGCGGCCAACCTTATTGAACTTTGTGACAACTCCGCCAATAACGATGGACGCAATGAAAAGACCAATTATGAAGTCAAAGGACGAGAGACGGAGATCAATGTCACCTCTCTCATCGGAAGAGATAAATTTGCGAAGGGTTTTTACGTGACCTTCGTTCAGGAGCGATAAAAAGAGATGGCCAAGAACGTTCTTGCCCTTAAACATTTTGAGTCACCGAAGGAGGCAGGAACCTACTTCCGACTCGTATGCCTCACGGGGCCAACGAAAGGTGCTACGTTCTTTCTGACGGGGAATCGTATCGTGATCGGTCGATCAGATAAAGCCGATATCCGGATTAATGATGCCAAGGCCAGTCGGGAGCATGCAGAACTCACTAAAGTGGGTGATAAGTGGATGGTGACTGATCTCGGAAGCCAAAACGGGATCATGGTCAACGATAAGAAGCTCACCCAGGGAGAAGTCCGAGAAGGGGATAAGGTCATTGTTGGTCAGACCGTTTTTAAATTCGCCAGAGTTGATGTCGCCGAAAAGTCCCGGGGACCCAAGGATGTGGAGGATACAGAAGTTGAAGCTGAGAAGCGCTCAATGGTTCCGTTTCTGATTCTCATCCTGATCTTTGTGGCCCTTTTTCTCTTTGATGACTTTCAGCCGAAGAATCCTGCTCAGGGAAATACACGCACAGTCTATGCAGAGCCAAGAAACGAATATGTCCAGGCCCTTGAGAAAAGAAAGGCCATAGAAGATAAGGAAATTAAAGAGCGTCTCAATGTGATCTATCAGCGGGGTCTTCGGGAGTACCGGGAAGGAAACTTCTTCCGGGCCATTCACGAATTTAACCTCGCCTTGATCATCGCTCCGGGGGATGCTCAGGCAGAGTTCTATCTGCGAAAGACCAAAGAAGAGCTAGACTCTTCCATTGAAGGTTATGTGGCCAAAGCTCAGCGTGATGAAGATTCATTGAAGTATCAGTCATCTCTTGTGTCTTACTGTGCGATCCTCCGGTTGCTTTACAGTGTGCCCAATGACCCCCGATACCAGAATGCCGAAAAGAAGATTAAAGATTTAGAAGT
>CAZPFM010000078.1:6566-8176 GCA_964585845.1 uncultured Bacteriovorax sp. | reverse complement strand
TGACCGGGACAGGATGAAGCTCTACTGGTTTTATAAGAGGGTAAAATCCGATGACAGTGTGAAAAATAAGCAGGGTGAAAAGTTTATCCCGTATTACAGCATCGATCCCTTTTCGACACTCTTCCTTCTCCAGGGTCTACCGCTTAAGAATAATGATTACTACGAGATCCCGATCATCAATAAAGATAAGATCATGGTCTTAAAAGTAAAAGTCGAAGGCCGGGAAAAGATTGATACGGATCTTGGTGAGAAAAAAGCGATCCGCATCCACGCGACCACTCAGTACACGGGAGCGACCTTAAAGAGTGGGGATCTCACTTTCTGGTTTGCAGACGATGATAAGCGCACCCTCCTTGAAGCCAAGGCGAAGATTAAACTCGGGTCCGTCACGGCCGAAATTGTGAAACCCTAAATGCGAGAAAAGGTCCGGCTCTCCGATCTCACCGTTCTCTTTATCTGCCTCTCAGATGAGTGGGGGACAAGTGAGCGCCGCTGCCTCGCCGATGCAAGTTACTTTCGAAATATCGGGGGCACCTCCTTCATCCTCTGTCACGCAAAGTCTCTCGTCGATGAAGAGGCCATGAAAGAGGACATCCCACGACTTTATTTCTCCACAGAACTCGTAGGCTATCGGAGTAAGCTCAACTTCTACTTTCAGCTCCAGCACATCCTGCAGAAGCAGCAGATCGACATCATCCATTCCTATAACTTCGAGTCTCTCCTTCCCATTGGACTTGCCCTCCGGAGCCTTCCTCAGATTCCGTTAGTATTTTCTTTTAATGAAAATATTCCCTACAAGAGGAACTCACTTCTGGATCGCTGGTTCCTTTCCCGGCTCGATGTCATCCTGGCCAGCACTAGAAATATTAAAGAACTCGCTGAAGAAACTTTTCCCATTAATTCCCGGAAGATTCTTATCACGGGAGCGGGGATTGATTTTCCGTCGAAGATCCAGCGCTCAAGTCACGATCAGGAAAAGATCAAGCTCATGACCTTTGTGCCCAGGACTCTCGAAGATCTAAAATACATCCGACTCCTCGTGGACGCCATGATCCCGCTTTTTCACGGCATGGAGTCCATAGGCCTCAAAGAAAAGATTCTCTTCACCTTCATCACCGATGTGACCTGGTATGAGCATCCGATCTACGATGGCGTTAAACGAATGATTCTTGAGCGCCACCTCGAGATGAGTATTAATTTTGAAACAAGACCTTTGAGTTCTGCGAGCTTTCAGGACTGTGATATTTTCATTGGTCTTCCCAAAGAAGAGCTCTTTACTGATTCTGATCTCTACGCACTTGTGACTCAGACTCCTGTGCTCCTTCCGAGAACCTCTACGCGACAGCAGATCTCAAAGCAGGGGAAGTTCGGAGAGACTTACCATCCTCAGGACGGAAGAGAACTCAAGGATAAGATCATTAAGATCATCACGAATTACTCAAAGTACCTCGATGAACTTGGGGGAGTTGAGATGGAGCTTCAGGATCAGCACCATTTTGAGCGCTACGCGGAGATTCTCTACTCTCAGTACGAGAAGCTCTACACTCAGCGCCTGCGGTATTCCCAGAAGCAGAAGAAGATCGCCTAGAAAGATGATGTTACTGAATTTT
>CAZPFM010000078.1:0-6556 GCA_964585845.1 uncultured Bacteriovorax sp. | reverse complement strand
GTATTTAGCTATTGTCGAGTTGTTTTTGCAGGATTAACGGATCTTCTCTGTTGATGTGGTAAATCTGTTTTCGTGTTCCGTCGATCAACAGTGTTGTTTTTTCCACTTTGCAAACGAGTCCCTGTTGTCTCATGACTTTTAGAGAGTCGAATTTTCTTACCGAATACTTGTCTTAAGTCTTCGCTGCTAAGGTTTCCATTTGAATTTCCTCCCATCACCTTTCCCAAATAATGATCTGGTGTTTTTTGACATTGAATGGGGGGACAATTTTGAGGCTTTCTGAAATTCAGAAAGATACTTGTAGCTACCGGCTTACCATGTTGAGAGTGAGATGTTAATTCGAGTAACTCGAGGACAAGACCAACGGCATCCGCACCTCCGGGTAATCTCATCAATTCTACTTCTGGGCGAGTCCATACTAATTCACATGATAAACCGGCTTTGAGTTCACTTTTGCTGTTTAGATTTAAGGAACAATATTTTCCACCGTCAGGACGTTTACACAGTATCGCTCCCGACTGAAAAAATATCTCCTTTCCGGGACCGCACTTTTCAGAACTGATTGTTTGATGGAATGTGAAGGTTGTTTTTCCATCTTCCAGAGGCGGATGCCAATCCAAACTATTATTAGAACTTAAATTTTTAGCATAGGTTACACTTCCAAATAATAAAATATGGAAGAGAACACTCACTAGGATTCTAAGTGCCATGGATCACCTCTCAATAGTACCTATCGACTATTTTGAAAAATACCTGACAAATATCTAAAACCCTCGGACGATCCTGAGTGTTTTTTGATTCCTCGTATGTAGTAGAGGTGAAGTAAATTCAGCTGGATAGCTTGTTTACCTTCGCTTATATATTCAGCTTGAGGAAGGCCCCATACTGCCGGGATTTCTGATAACCGTAATCATCAAAAGCTCTCTCAAAGGTCAGAAGGGCGAGTTCGAAGTTCCGGAAAAGGATCTGGGCCTCTCCCCCCAGGTAAAAATCATCTAAGGTGAAAAGAGTCAGGCGCACATGATCGATCGGACGAATCTCGGCCCCGAGCTTCAGCGTCCGGGAGACATCGTATTCACCTCCGTAGAAAGGAGAGTAAGCGGCATAGAAAGAGATGAGTCTTGCAAAAAGAGGTGAGCGGTATCCCACATTGGTATCGTAGTAGCTGTACTCATAATTGGTGAGGGGAAGGGAATTAATCTCAAAAAAGATTTCGCCGTATTCTCTTAAGAAGAATTTCGATTCGAGACTGAACTCTGCGAGCCCCACGGATTCCACTTTATTAAACTGGACCTTGATTTTCTCAGAAGCGACCTGACCTGCATTGAGAGTCCTATAAAGGAGCTTTCGGTAGCCATAAGAGATCTGCGGTTTAAAAACCATATGCGGAAAGACAAAACGATAAGAGGTGCTCGCCATATAGTCGTGAAAAAGAAGCCCCTGGAGTTCAGGGAATATGGGATCAGTCACAACAAAGATAGCGCCAGCATTCGTTGAAAGAGTCTGACGAAAATTGGCATAGTCGATACTTGCCTGAATCTTTGCAGAAGCATCGTAGGGAGTGCCGTAGCTTGAATCAATACGCTTTTCGATCCGTGGTTGATTCTTTGACTGAAGATCCTCGTAGACATCGAGAACATCTTTGTGGCCAGAGGCGAAGATCGTCAATCCGACAGTCTCATGCCTTTCCTGGGACATAGGAATGATCCACTGGTTGACTTCATCCTGAGACGAGAGCCTTAAGGAGTGGGACTCCATGAAACCCAGAGACTTGGCGAAAGTCTTTGAGGAGAAAAGGACGATGAAAAGAAAGAATATTTTCACTCAATTTCCGGAATAGGGATCTCGGGCATCTTAATCTCAGGAATCTTGATCTTCGGAAGATTAAAGACCTTATGCTTATCATTGTAGATGATGAAGGCATCGTAGATGACTTTCCAGTCCTTCTTTGATGTTTTTATATAATTCTTCATGGGATCAAACTTTCCATCCCGAAGGGATTCATTCAAGGCTTCATTAGCCTTGCCCAGGAGATCCTGAATATCAATCTTTCTGAGTTCTTCAACTAGTACTGGGTGATCAAGAGCTAGATCGTCGATGATGAGACCCACGAATTCTTCCAGCTTTACAATGATTTCCCCATAGAGATTTCTGCTATGAGGATTAATTGGAAGGAGAAGCTTATCGAACTTCACCATAATCTTTTGAAACTTCGGATAGGAGTGCTTTAAGAGCTTATAGGTCCAGCTCGCATCCTGAAAGATGGCCTCGAAATTCTTTCCGATTTTTTTCCGGAATGATAGGAAGCTTGATATTTTATCTTTCTTTTCGGATGCCTCAATGAGCTCAATGTAAAAAGACTTCATGGTGGTTCCGAGACGGAAGGCATGGAGAAGACCCCATTTAAAATTATTGTACTGGCCTGCGGTCTCGAAGAAAGGCTCAACCTCATCATAGATCTTAATCGCCTGGTTAATCCTGTTTCTCTTGTGAGGTGTGAGTAGAGGCATGGGCTCGAGGGCCATCTGAGTGGTGGTAAGAAGACTCGAGGATTTAATTTTTTTCGCCTCGACGATATTCTTCTCGAGGATCTTCGCCATTCGCATGACCTTAAGGGCCTCGAAGCCACCGGCACCAGCATAGGCATGCATGAGTTTCACTTTGCATCCTACGTCTCCTCGGCGGGCGCAGATTTTCTCAAGCTTCGGGATCGCTTCTTCGTATTTCTTACTGTTCAAAAGATGAAGGGCATCGGCCATCTGTTGACCTTCATCGGTTTTGGTATTTTTCCCACAGCCAAGCACGAGGGCCTGAACCAGGAGAAGCAGTAAGAGATTTCTCATTGAATTAATATAATTCTTTTGGAAAACCAAAAGGTAAACACTGAATTTATTACTCTTAAGAATGGGGCTGAATAAGAATTAATCAGTGCCTAGCTTCTTCGCTATATCAATGACTTATCTTCACCAGGAGAATCTTTAAGAGGGCATCTGTGAGCTAGTCAGGGCCTATTTCTTAAAGCGTGAAGCTTCGTTTGGACTTCCTTGAGAGATCCCACCACGATGTAGGACCGAAAGTGGTAGGTCTGGACATTGAGTCGACCGAGCCGGAAGAAGAGAGACCACTTGTTTGTCATCTCTTCTCGGTGTGGGCTGGGGAATTTGTAGAGAGCGTACCGAGGATTCTTTCCATAATGAGGAGGTGCCCAGGCACCCATAGCGTAGAGTCCATCCGGAGTGGAGATGATTCCAGGCTCGTTGAGCTCACCGCCGAAGAACTCATAGCTTCCATAGCCAGGACGGGTCCAGGCGTCCATGTCGATTTCCCTCAGACTTCCGTCAGGCATGAGCTTCGAGTACTTAGTAAACTCGTAGGTCAGGTAGCCGGTCGGCGTCTCGATCTGAAACCCCGGCACGTCGGCCCGTTTGTTATGAACGAACACATCATAAGTCATGATATTCGGATCCCCGCCTAGGCCCACTTGAACGAGTTTTTCGATGTGCTGGTCGTTAGCGGTGTAGCGCCCATCATTCCGAGGGCCTTTGGTGCAGGTATCTGGAGTGGTCATCATGGGACTCGTCCAGAAAGCAGGTTCGACCTTCGTTTTGAGCGCTCCAGACATATAGGCTTCGAGCTCGAGGATCTTAGTAGTGGATGTCGGCTTAATGCCATCCTCCGCTGATCCGGGCTCCGTTGGGTTATCGCATTCACCCGTGACGAAGGTGTCATTACGAAACGCGATTGATATTTGTCGGCCATGATCGTACTTGTTGATGAATTCTTTTCGCCGGTAGATGAGAGAGTCGATGGCCCCGGCGGTTCTGGTGCTGGCCCCTACTGACATGACCTCGTTACCGAAGTGGGCATTGCCCTTAATGAGTGAACCAAAAGGTGAGTTCTTATTGATGGCGACTCGTTTTTCGTGAATCCCATGATTGAGCCAGTGTTCAATGGCCTTCTTACAGTCTTTACCGAAAGCTCTCTGAAGGTCCGGATAGCGATGAAGATAATGAGCAGGGTTAAAGGAGCTTGTGCTCCGTCGACACTCACGCATCCCATACTCCTTCCAATGTTTAAAAGCTTTTGCCTCCGTGTTGATCCCTGCACGACCGAGATCCGGGTTTGCGGCGAGGTAGTCAATCCAGTTGAAGGCGTGAAACGCCGAGGCGGGTGTGAGTCTGTTAAGAACAGACGCCGGGGCGCGGCCTCTATCAGGAGATGGAGTCAGGGCACTTTCTTTGGCCACCATCGAGCAAGAGAGGAGTGTAGAGGCGGTGAGAAGAAGGATGATCGAGTGAGATGAATTTTTCATGCTCTCTTGTCGGCACAATGATGGAATACTTGCGAGTCCGTGATTTCAGGCTGTTACAGCGAAACTTTAAGGCCGTTATCCTATAAGCCCCCAAAATCCTTTGCAATCTGCCCCCATCTCTCTTATAGTTACCGCTCTTCAGTAGAAGAATTAATGTCAAAAAAGGGGGGCTATATTATGGCCACCACAAAAAACACTGCCTCTAAATCCTTTGAAGTACCTGCTTGGGTAAAAGGTTTTGATTTCGAAGTTGGAGAAATCAAAGAAGAACAAGCAAAGTCTGAGTTCGGAGATCTTATCAATGATTCTTCCACCAAGAACTTCTCTGAAGGAGAAGTCTTCATGGGGAAAGTCGTTGCGATGAATGATGAATTCGTAACTGTCGACATCGGCTACAAGCAAGAAGGTCTTGTACTCGCTCGTGAATTCCGTAACTACGACGGAACCATGAAAGTGAAAGTCGGTGACGAAATCCAGGTTTACTTGGAGAAGCTTGAGTCTCAGATGGGGAACCTCGTTCTCTCTAAAGACAAAGCTGAAATCCTCAAGGCCTGGGATAAGATCTCTGAAGCCTGTGATAAGGGTGAAGCCGTTGAAGGTACCGTTATCGCTAAGGTTAAAGGCGGTCTCTCAGTTGATATCGGTGTGAAAGCGTTCCTTCCAGGATCGCAGATCGATATCCGTCCTGTGAAGAACCTCGATAAGTACATCGGTAAGACGATGGAATTCAAGGTCATCAAGTTTAACAAGAAACGCGGAAACATCGTCCTTTCTCGTCGTGCGATCCTTGCGGAAGAGCGCGGTAAGATGAGAGACGATACCCTCCAGCAGATCCAGGAAGGCATGATCGTAAAAGGTATCGTGAAGAACATCACGGACTACGGTGCGTTCATTGACCTCGGTGGTGTTGATGGTCTCCTTCACATCACAGATATGTCTTGGGGTCGCGTGAAGCATCCTTCTAACCTCCTCGGAGTTGGTGACGAAGTTGATGTTAAGATCCTCAAGTACGACGCTTCTAAAGAGCGCGTCTCTCTCGGTCTCAAGCAAGTTCAGCCGAACCCTTGGGAATCCGCTAAAGACAAGTACATGCCAGGTTCAAAAGTTTCTGGAGAAATCGTTTCTGTTAAAGACTACGGTATCTTCGTTGAGCTTTCTGACGGCATCGAAGGTCTCATCCACGTTTCAGAAATGAGCTGGACGAACAAAAAGTCTGCAAACAAGGAATACACTGTTGGCGAGAAAATCGAAGCAGTTGTTCTTGAAGTGGACGTTGAAAACAAGCGTATCTCTCTCGGACTCAAGCAGCTTATGCCGAATCCTTGGGAAGATCTCGCGATCAACTACCAGCCAGGAAAAATGGTTGAAGGAACTGTGAAGGCAGTCGTCGACTTCGGGATCTTCGTTGATCTTGGAGAAGAAGTAGATGCTCTCATCCACGTTTCCGATCTTTCTTGGACTCGTAAGAACATCAACCCTGCTGAAGAATTCAAAGTCGGACAGAAAGTTAAAGCGGTCGTCGTAACTGTCGATGCTGAAAACCAGAAGTTCTGCCTTGGTCTTAAGCAGCTCGAAGAAGATCCTTGGAAGCGCATCGAAGAGCGTATGCCAGTTGGATCTATGGTTGAAGGCGAAGCGGTTCGTGTTACTGAGTTCGGCGTATTCGTTGAACTTGAAACAGGAATCGAAGGTCTCGTTCACATCTCTGAAATGTCTGAAGAGCGCGTAGAAAAGCCTTCTGACAAAGTTTCAAAGGGTGACAAAGTTAAGGCCATCGTCATTTCAATCGACAAGCAAGCGAAGAAGATCGCTCTTTCTATGAAAGCTGTTGTTGCTGGTGAGTACCAGTCTAACTACAAGCCGGAAGTAGCTCAGCCATCTACACTTGCTGACAAACTCAAAGGCTTCAAAGTCTAAGAGTTAAGCCACAAGCTTACAAAACGAGGGCCCGCGAAAGCGGGCCCTTTTTTTTTATTAAAAATGATAATCCAAGTAGATCTTCTGAGAGGAGCCAAAAATATTCTTCTGGTATTTTAGTTCCGATCCTATCTTCCATTGACCGAGTTGCTTTGTGAGAAAAAATCTCTGTTGTGAATAAGTTTCGCTTTGAATCTTTCTGAAAGCCTCCAGACCCACCTTAATCGTTGAGGATAAATCACTTGCAACGAGGATTGAGAGTTTGCCGTAACCTAGTTGCTTGTTGGAGTAACTATCCAGACCGGTAATGAGAAGAGGAGAAATGAA
>CAZPFM010000077.1:0-8227 GCA_964585845.1 uncultured Bacteriovorax sp. | reverse complement strand
GTAATTATACCCTGGAGTGTAGTAGTAAGGTCCCTGATAACCACCCATTCCCGCGTAGGGATTATAAGGTCTCTGCATAAGCCCCTGACCAATGGTTGCGGCAAGATTCATCCCACCCTGGACCCAGGCGTCCCTCACCATGGTATTGCGAGGTGTGTAGTCGGTGTTGTCTTTCGGAGCTTTTGGAGCCTCTGGCTTTGGTTCAGGATCCTCGCTCTCCACTTCTTCTTCGGGTGTCAAGAGACGACAGGCCTCGATTTTCACAGGGGAATCCTGGCGGGACTCATCTTCGCAGATCGTTTCGATCTTTTTTAGAGAAGAAGTCCCCTTAAAGTACATAGAAATCTTCTGAGCATCGTTAGTGAGAAAGCTTACTTCGTGATCGATACCAAGTTCGAGGGAACAAAACTCTCCCACCTTAGAATTTGTTCCGTGACAGTCTTTAATCTGATCCATGGCTATGTTTCGAAGATCAAAGAGGTCCCGATTCTTAGCAATGATGGTGTCTTTTTGATCGTTGAGTTTTTGGATCTCAGCTAGTTTTTCTTGAAGAACATCTGAAGAGAATTTCTCAAGACATTCATTAGGTAGCTGACCCGTCTTTTGAGCGTTGTTAAGAACTTCGAGCTTCAGGCACTGAGTCTGGAACGAAGATAGGCTATCGAGGTGAGGTTGACTGGATTCCACATTTAAAAGAAATGCTTCAAGTCTTATCTTCCCCGAGGACGAAGGGGCCATGCTGGAGACCTTCTCTTTCAGAGCTGCCAGGCAGGAATCCGCCTTAGAAGTATCCAGGTAAGCCTCGTCACAAGAGCCGCTTTGCTCTTCACTAAGAGTCAGGTCACCTTTTTTGAGCTCGTTCCAGATGATCGATAGAGCAGACTGAGTTTGAAACTGCTGACGGCTTTGAAGCTCGGTGGTGAGGTGTTTCATTTCACCGAAAATCTTAGTCATCTCCAATTGATCTTTCGCTTTTTTGATCTTCTCCAGATAAGCAAGTCCTGACTTGTTCTGGATATCCGGAAGATTACGGAGCAGAGCGAGCTGCGGACCTGAGAGTTTTAACTCCGAAGAAGTAAAATCGATGCCGCCATCTCTGAGAAGATCATGCATGGCCGCAAAAGAATAACTTGTTCCGTCCGGTTTGGTGATTTCCAGAGCGCTTCGCCAGTCGGCGAGTTGATCTGGACCGGGGTTTTGTTTGAGGAGTTCACCCACTTCAGTAACATCAGAGTCGGTGAGTTTTTCGATCTCCTCACAGAACCGTGGTTTACTATTGCCAGAGAAGGTATTGCAAACTTCTATGAGGGTGTTTTTAAAGACTCTTGGTCGGGCAATTTCTTCAGGGCTTTTACTCTGAATACCCGCAGAGAGCTTTGAGACAAAATCTTCTGGATTGTTCGCGCTCACGAGTTCTTCCATAAGATAAGCAGTTCTCAGACCTTCATTTAAGTCTCTCGCAACTTCCGCTGCGTCTCTAGGATTCACTTCCGCAAGCTTGTCTTTTTGGGCTTGGATGTCATCGATCAGCTTCTCAAAGCCACGGAGGATAGCGACCTCACTTTCGAGTCTTCGGATCTTATCTTCGATGAGGAGAAGGTCAGAGCACTCTGTAACCTCTTCTCCTTTTTCATTTTGACTGCTCACGCAGTCTTCTTTTTTCAAGAATTCCAATTCAAGAGAAGCCGCGATGTCTTTAAGACCCGGCTTACAGCTCTCTTCAGAAGCGAAGACGGCCGAAGATAATAAGAGAAGGAATGGCATGAGTGCACGCATACGACTCTCTCATCGGCGAACTCGCTCAATTAGTTGAGTCATCTGAGTGTCTAAGTTTCAGTCAGTTTGACTGTCTAGAAACTAAACGAATAGAGGTCCGATCCCTGCTTCATTTCCTCATTGTCGAGAAAGGTAAACTTCCCACAGCCACTGAAACCGGAATCGGTAAGGAAAAAATCCCCCATCATATCCAGGTGGCGGCGTTTGTTTTGAGAGTCCAGAACATAGGTCGGCGCAACCTTGACCCGGAGACCTTTTTTACCACGGAGCTGTTTGGCATCAATAAATTGCATCCATCCGGAGTTATTGATGAGAAGTCTCTCACCCGTCCAATGCATTCGGGCCTTATGATCGATAAATCCTGAACGAAAAAGATCCCATTTCTGAACCTTTTTCCTCTCACCTGTTAAGGATAGAGTCACAACACCCACAAAGGCCCCCTGATAGCCATTGGCCAGAAGGATAACGATCTCATCATTGATCATGGTTCCATCCACCATCACTCCACCGGTGAGGTCTCCATTTGAGTGGATCCAGGTGAACTCATTCTTTGTCGTATCAAAGGCACTTACACCATCGTCGTGAAGAACGATGACTAGGTCTCCATGAGTGAGAAGACGCTTCCCGTAGCTCAGGACCGAAAGAGAAGGCAGAGTGAAGCGATTGAGCTCAGAGCCGGCAGAATCTTTCTGAATAAGCTCTTCTTTTGAGAGGAAAAAGAACTCATCTCCCACGTGGGCCATGGAGAGAAAGGTTGATGAATTTTTAAATAGAAGTTCTCCACTTTCACCCCAGAGGTTTTCTCCGTCAGTTATATAAGGAAGGTGGTATTCAATATTTTGAACTCTTTTCTGACAAAGAGAATTCATGAACTGGGCCTGGGCGGAAAAAGAGATAAAGAGCAATAAGAGAAGAGAAGCTTTCATTTAGAACCTCATGATTTTATAGGTTAATCATGTCGAAATATTCACTTGAAGGCAAACCCATTCTTTAACTCCAGGTGTAAACGAATTGAATAAAGATTTTCATCTCTTAGGACGATAGTCTAACAGGAGATAACATGTCTTTGAGACCCAGTCTTTCTCTCATTTTACTATTAAGTTCACCAATGGCCCTCAGTGGTGTTGACGCTAAAAAATCCAATGCTCTTTTACAAAAATATCTTGAGAAGTCTCTTGGGAAGTCTTCCGATGATCTGGCCCCCAAAGTGGAGTGTGAGGATGAGGTTCCGCGCCGTGAGCCTCAAGTATCTTATGGAAGTGATCCCGCCTATGGGGCTTCCCTCAAAAACTATCCAAGGCCCTCCCGAGGGTGCATTGATCCCCAGAGTGTTTCCTCCTCTGAGATAGATGCTTTAATCGACTCTCAGAACTTCCGAACAGTCGGTGCCTCTTCAGAGGAGCGACGGACTCTTGCCCTTGCCATTAAGCGGGTTCAGGAACTTAATGGGGGAGTGCTCCTGAAAGGAAAAGGTGAAATGTCTGGAGGCTTTCCAGTTTATTATAGCGATGAAAACGGAAGCATCATGAACTACAAAATCCTAACCTATCCTTCCGGTAAAGTTCATGAGCCTTATGAAATCAGAATTGGCAGGAAGATATCCCGAGGGAAGAATCATTATGGCCTCTCAGTGGCCCAGTTTGTTCATGAGTGGGGACACATGATCGGACAAAATGGTGCCTACGAAGATTTCGCTCAATTTATGAATCCGAGCTCATATTCCAAATCAGATTATTGTCTTGTTTCCAATTACGCAGATAATTCACCCGGCAAGCAGTTCTCTGAAGTCATGGCAGCGTTTGTGACGGAACCCCGGATACTCCTGACAAATACCCGGACTCCGGATAAGTGCAAACGTGTCTTCGAATTTTTCAAGAAGTGGTTCAAGCAAGGAGAAAAGGTTTATTCCTGTCTCTAACCGTGTCCCGAACTCATAAAGACTTCATCATAATTAATGAACTTCTGAGAATCCCCAAGACTTAGGAAATAGTCTTCCGCAATCTTCATGCAATCAGGAAGGATCTGACAGGAAAAGATCTGAGAGCGGAAAGCTGCCGCGTGAGGAAAGCCTGCTGCAAACCAGACAATGAGCTTTCGCATTTGAACGAGGATAGTGCGCTCTTCAGTGAAGGTTTCTGCTGAGTATTCATAGAGGCGCTGAATGACTTCCCAATAGTCTTTGCCTAAAAAGATGGAGCGCTTCTTTGAAGCGTATTCAGGGTCGAGGGACTCAGCAAAAATAAAAGGATTCCGGAGTGCTCCTCGGGCAATCATGAGTGCATCACAGCGAGTTCTCTTTAAGCGCTCAGAGACGCCATAAGGATGGTGAAGATCGCCATTTCCAATAAGTGGAAGAGGCTTAACATCGTTGAGATTCTCAATGAACTCCCAGTCCGCAAGCCCCGTATACTGCTGAGTCCGGGTGCGACCGTGGATGGCGACCCATTCAATGCCTGATTCTTTGGCGATTTTGATAATTTCCTGAGCGTTTCTTGTATTTGAGTCCCAACCGGTTCTGATTTTAATGGAGAGAGGAATCTTCATACGCTTTCGCATGCCTTCAAAGAGGGGAGCGAGTCCCTGGATTTCCTTCATCAAAGCAGAGCCACCTCCCTTAGAGACAACCTTATTTACCGGGCAGCCCATATTGATATCGAGAAATTTGGGACCAAAACCTTCCGCCACTTCCGCGGCCCGGGCCATGCTCTCTGGATCTTCTCCGAAAAGTTGAATCCCCACGTTTCTTTCACGGGGATGAACCTTGAGCATCTCAAGAGTGCGATGATTGCCGTAGTTGATCCCATGGCAGGAAATGAGTTCGGATACTGTTCCTCCGGCACCAAGGTCTTCCATCAAAACCCGGAAAGGAATGTTGCAGATGCCGGCCATGGGTGCGAGGAGGAGCTTTGAATCAAAGGGGATCGTCCCGAGCTTGATCTTCTCTGATTTGTCAGAGAAGAGTTTAAGCTTTGCCGTGAGCTCTGGAGAAAAAGGCTTCATTTGATTCATAGTGGTGAAAACTAATTCATGAAGTGACCCTTGTAAATACGGCTCTAATCTCACTAGAATCTTTTCCTATGAAGCACATCATTTTCGATTGTGATGGAACACTCCTGAACACCAAAGAGACGCCTTATTTCGTTTATCCAGGAATAAAAGAGCTGATTTTGGATCTCACAGGAGAGTTTTCCCTCTATGTCTGGACCGCCAGGGGACGGGGCTCGCTGCGGCGCGCCCTTGAGGAAAATGGGATCTTTTCCTATTTCGATGGTCTCTGGACCCCCGATGATGGGATCCCAAAGCCTCACCGTGCCGGGCTCGATCATATGGTGGGTGGATTTCCTAAGGAGAGTATCTGGATGATCGGGGATACCGTGAATGACATATTCGGTGCAAAAAATTACGGAATCCGCTCTATCGGCGCTCTCTGGGACATCGAGACAAAGAGACAATCTCTCTTGGAGGCCGGGGCGGATTTCCTAGCGACTCATCCCGAGGAATGTAGTAAGATCATCCGCTCAAACTAGGAGGGAGATCCCATGTTCGATAATCTTAGCGAAAAGTTTTCCGATGCATTCCGTGCCCTTCGCGGAACGAATAAAATCTCTGCGGAAAATATCGAAGAAACTCTTAAGCAAGTGAAGACCGCTCTTCTTGAAGCGGATGTGAACTTTAAGGTCGTTAAAGAGTTCGTTGAAAAAGTAAAGACAGAAGCTCTTGGGGAAAAAGTCCTTAGGGGTGTTGACCCTGGTCAGCAGTTTGTGAAGATCATGCACGATGAGCTCGCTCGCCTCATGGGTGGGGAGTCTGAAGGGCTTGATCTTAAGCGCCCACCGGTCATGCCGATCCTCATCGTGGGTCTTAACGGTGCAGGTAAGACGACCTTTGCAGGAAAGCTCTCTCTCTTTCTCCGCAATAAAAATAAAAAAGACGTCCTCCTGATTCCTGCCGATAACTTCCGTCCAGCCGCTAAGGATCAGCTCATCACCCACGCCCGAAACCTCGGGGTAGATTTCTTCGATTCAGATCTCTCCATGTCCGCTGTAGAAATTGTGAAAGCAGGGATGGAAGAGGCCAAGCGCCGTCATAAAGACATCGCCATCATCGATACCGCCGGTCGCCTCCAGGTGGATGAAGAACTCATGGGGCAACTCGTGGATGTTCGAAAGTCTCTGGATAATCCAGAGGTTCTCATCGTGGCCGATGCCATGACAGGACAGGAAGCAGTCAACGTCGCTAAAACTTTCCATGAGAAAGTGGGACTCACTGGAGTTGTCCTCTCCAAAATGGATTCCGATGCCCGCGGGGGTGCGGCCCTTTCCATCCGCTACGTCACAGGGGTGCCGATTAAGTTCATCTCCGTAGGTGAGAAGATGAAGGATCTTGATCCCTTCCATCCGGACCGTCTGGCCAAGCGGATTCTCGATATGGGAGACGTTCTCTCGCTTGTAGAAAAAGCAGAAGAGGCGATCAATCAAGACGAAGCCATGGGAATGATGCAGAACCTTGAAAAGGGGAAGTTCACCATCAATGATTTCGTTAAACAGATGGAAACCATCAATCGTCTGGGCTCTTTCGGATCCATCCTGAAAATGATCCCGGGAATGGGTGGGGCCCTCCGTCAGATGGGAGATCTCTCCGGTGCTGAGTCGGAGATGAAAAATATGAGAGTCATCATCAATTCCATGACCAAAAAAGAGCGGGAAGATGTGGACCTGATCGATGGCTCCCGTCGAAAGCGGATTGCCACAGGTTCAGGCCGCACGGTTCAGGATGTGAACCAGTTCATCGACCGTTTTGTTCAGATGCGTCAGATGATGGTGGGGATGATGGGCATGATGAAGGGGGGAGGCCTCCCGAATGTTCCAGGCATGGGACCGGTTAAAGGATTCCGCCAGGCCCCTCAGGGTCAGGGCTTTGGCCAGAAGGCCCCTAAGTCCAAAGGTGGAAAGAGCCCCTTCGGGAAAAAGTATTTTTAAAGGCTTATTTGACTATTAAATTGAGTTGAAATATAAATTGTTACATTTTCATTGCCGATCTTTAGAGGAGATTCCTAAATGGTAAAAATCAGAATGGCCCGTGGTGGTCGTAAGAACGCCCCTGTCTACACAATTGTAGCTACAAACTCTCGCAGCCCACGTGATGGTCAGTTTCTTGAAAAATTAGGTCAGTACGATCCTAAGGCTTCTGAGACTCTTAAGACTGTTAACGTCGAAGGTATTAAAACTTGGCTCTCTAAAGGAGCACAACTTTCCGATACTGTAAGAAGCTTGCTCAAAAACAACAATATTAAGTTATAATATCGTTGTAACCGGCCAGAGCTTAGCAGAGCCGGGGTAGCCCTCAATCAAGCAGGTGTTATGAGCAGCGAACTGAAGGATTTGATCGAGTACGTTTCTAAGGCCCTCGTGGACATGCCCGATAATGTGGAAGTCAACGAGATCGCCGGCGAGCAAACCACCGTTATCGAACTCAAGGTGGATAAGTCCGATCTTGGGAAAGTCATCGGGAAGCAAGGTCGAACCGCGAGAGCACTGAGAACCATTCTCAATGCCGCGTCCACCAAGCTTCGCAAGCGATCGGTTCTCGAAATCATCGAATAGATCATTCTCCAAATCAATACTTGAAACCCAATCTAGCGTTAAGTTAGATTGGGTTTTTTACTTTTATGAAAAAAGAAGACCTCATCAAACTCGGCTTCTGCGCTCATCCTCATGGAATCAAGGGAGAGGCAGAGTTCCGCCTGATTAACACCGAAGACAGCGTCCTCGAAGACGGACTCACCGTTTATCTCTATCCTTCAAATGAAAAATCCGGACTCTCTCACTATGGGGAAGAGTGGAAACTCTCTAAGATCCGCTTTGGGAATAAGGTCATTGCGACCCTCGATGGTATCAAGGATAGAACTCACCTGGAGTCGATCATCCCTTTTGAGATTTATCTTCCTCGTGAAGCCTTTCCTGAACCTGAGGAAGGGGAGGTCTATCTTGCAGATCTCATCGGCATGAGGGTTCAGGACCCAGAAGGTGGACTCATCGGATCTCTTGAGAGCTTTGATGACAATGGCTTTCAGTATCTTCTCAATATCCGTCTCGATGTCGGTGGCATTCTTACTCTTCCTTATGTGGATGCCTTTTTTCCTGAAATCAATCTGGAAGAGAATTTCATCACCATGATTCCGCCGGAGTACTCCGAGTGAAAAAGCGCATCTGGATCCTCACTCTTTTTCCTGAATTCTTTGAACCACTCCTGAAGTGCGGGATCGCTGGATCTGCTCTTCGTGGAGAGAGAAGTGATGAGAATTTTTCTTTTGAGGTTCATGCATTAAATCTCAGGGACTATTCCCAAAACAAGTACAAGTCAGTGGATGATTCTCCCTACGGCGGGGGCCCAGGCATGATCATGCGGCCGGATGTCCTCCGGGATGCACTCGCGGCAGTTGTGGATCAGG
>CAZPFM010000076.1:0-8243 GCA_964585845.1 uncultured Bacteriovorax sp. | reverse complement strand
GGTAAGAAGATCCAAGATCCCCTTTCCAGATTTCATCTCCATAGGGGCTAACTGAGTTTGCGTTTGAAAAATTGAGATCAAGAACCTGGTAGAAGCGTCCAGCATCCATAATAAGAAATTCACGACGGAGTTTATAAGTGGAAGCGGCCAGATACTCCCGAAGCTCAAGAATGTTCTTATGAGGAGAGATAAGACAGTTAAAGAGAAGATGGGATTGTTTTTCTAAGCTCTGAAGGATGGAGATGATTTCTTTTCCTCCCATACCAGCAATAAAGATTCTGTTGTTTTGGGATTTGAGTTTTATTTCCTGGCCATAGGCTTGATGAATAAAAAGTTTTCCATTCGAAATATACGAATCTATATGTTTGTTATTATGGAGTGATTGAATCACATCTGAAGAAGGGTCAACTAAATGAACTGTTGTGACTTCTGATCTTCCAAGGAAGGACTGGCCCAGGTGTCCATGATCACACCCTACATCCCAAACGACTGGCTCTTTGGAATAACAATCAGCAAGCTCCTTGAGCCTTCCCTTAAGCTTCACACTCCCCTCTCCTTTCTAGAAGAAGTCGTTGTAGCTTTGGCCGAATTGAGTGTCTAGTTCTTCGGTAAAAAACTTCCGGACAAAGTACTGCCCTGCTCTGACTGTCTCAATGAAACCGTAGTTTTCAAGTGAGCGGATGAGCTGGACAATCTCATCTGGAGAGATACCAAGCTGATGAGAGAGGTCAGCATAAGAATTTAAAGGACCAATGCCGTGGTCTTTGTACAGATTTGGCCTGCACCAAACTTGGCGATAAAGAAGCATGAGAAGGGCTATTTCCTGGCGGGCAATTTTGAACTTTCGGAGGATCACATCAAAGAAGACATCAGGTATCTCAGATGTGTCAGGACCTTTGATTCGCTCCGGAGAGGACTTATCGACGGCCCCTATATCTTTGCGTTTTTTTGCATGAAATTGCGAAAGGACAGATCGGATATCTTCCATAGAAAACCTCCAAGAGAAGTATCTCAGAAATCTAAACAAATTCAATAGTTCTCGTTGATAGGCATAATATGCCAAGAGGGGGGTGAATTAAGCTAAATTATTTGAAACTCTTACCCGACAAGAAGTCACAACCATTCAGAGGCCCTATGAATTTAAAAGCATTATCCTTTCTTTTGCTCATCTCCTGCGCACAGGTGAAGGCACCGGTGAATCCGGATGCCACACCTAAGAGCTTTTCCAAAGGCGAAGTTATTATCGCCACGGAACTTCTGGTTAAAATTTTTGATCAGGAAATGGCACCTCTAAAATGTGTTCCCGATACAGATGAAGCTTCCCTTCTCTTGCGGACGATTCGACCCCGGATGGAAGTCGTTGAAGATGACCTGGAAGCAAGCCTGGATAATGCTCAGGCCGTATCAGAGCTCATTGCGACCTGTGATCAGAACTGTACCTGCCAGTATCTGGATGATCTTTTCAGGGAGCATCAGGTGATTCTAAGTGAAAAAGACAAGAAGGCCCTGGCCATGAAAAACACTGAAAAAGAACTTAATCGATGTATGAATTTTGCCCAAAGCACCTTCTGCCAGAGTGAGCTCTACAGCGAACTCAATAAAGAGAAAGCTGACTTCAGCTTTGAAGAATAGAGCTGCTAAGGTTCCGGGCCCGTTCATGACCTTTGGCGACTCCTGCCTTCACTGATTCATCAAGGCCTTGCCTTCGGAACTCTTCCAGGACGGCTATGGTGACTCCACCTTTTGAAGTGACATTCCCAATAAGTTCTTCAAGACCCTCGTGAGAATTTTTTAAAGTCGAGGAAGCACCCATTAAAACCTTTCGGATCAATCCCTCACGTCTTTCAGGATCAAGGGATCCAAAAGACTCGGCAAGATAATGAGCAAACTCGTAGAAAAAAGCCGCTGATGAACCTGTAAGAAGAGTCAGGTCTTCCAATTCTTTTTCAGAAACCATCTCCACATGCCCCAGGTGGGAGAACATCTCCTGGATCTTAGGTAAGAACTCGGGAGCAGAGCTTGATGAAACAAGGCTTACACCCTCATTAAAGGCCACGGCCAGATTCGGCATGATTCGGATGAGTTTTGAGAGACCCAGGATCTCTCTTTGAGTTTTTTCTGAAATGGCGGCCAGAATACTCATTGCCGGCACTTCGCTGAATTTATCCCCAATAAGCCTTTTTAGTTCACGGATCTGCTGAGGTTTGCACCCGACCAGGATCATATCAGGGTCAGTCTGTTGAATGTCCTGGGCCCATTTAGCACCCAGTTTCTTTGCAAGTTTCTGGGCCGAAAGACCACTGGGAGAAAAGATCAAAACTTCTGAGAGATCCATCTTCTTCTGAAGGCCAGTGAGAATGCCTTCGATCATTTTTCCAGCCCCGAGGACCAGGATCTTTTCAGATTTCCTTATCATCAGCTAAGCTCCAGAGGGGCGCCATGCCTCATTGTATTGATCGCAAATGATCGGGTCCAGACGAACTGGTCGAGGATCAACGAAGGCTCGGTGAAACCAATCCCGTCAATCTCAGAGAGAATGCTTCGCATGGATTCACTTAGTGACTCCATAGGAAGAAGATTTTGGTACAGCTCATTTCTGTAGGTGCTGAATTGTCCTGCATAAACATAGCTATACTTTGGTTCAAGAAGAATCTCACGCAGTCTATCCGGTCCCACCAGAGAGATGTCCAGGTTGGCCTTAGAAAAACCGGACTTCCAGGCTATTTCCAAAAGTCCTTTCCAGCTAGAGTAGGCCGACTCACTGACACAGGCCACGGCCACCCCACTTCCAAGAGCAAGGGCCGCCATGAGATAGTGCAGGGATTTAAGATTGGGTCTGCCAGAGACCGCAACAAAAAGACCTGAATCTTTGATGAGGGATTTATCATTGTAGCTCAGCTGTCCTGGAATAAGGAAATTTGGGTGTCTACCATTTAGATAAGATTCAAGATTAGTTGAAATCCACTGGGAGAAACTCATGAGCTGGGCCTTATCTTTCTCGCTGACTGACCCAAGAATCAGTTCAAACTTCTCCATGAGTTCTTTTGAGAATGCTTCAAAGCGAGAAATGCGACCTTTGATGGAGATAAGGGAAGGTCTTGGAACAAGAAGCTCATAACCTGAATCATGGGCAAGTTCGACCTTCGAATCCTGGAAGAGATTCAGGTTCTGAATAAAATGAAACTGCCAGAGATACTCGCTTCCTCCGGCCTTAGGCCCAGTTCCGGAGAGTTTGAAACCTCCAAAAGGTTCAATCGCCACTCGGGCCCCAGTGTTCGGCCGATTCACATAGATATTCCCTGCACGGAGAAATTTTAAGAGGAAGTCGATATCATCCTGGGACTGGGAGTAGATCCCACCGGTGAGGGCGTACTCAGTTCCGTTAAAGAGTTCTACGGCTTCAATCAATGAGTCAAATTCCACAAGATGAATGACCGGTCCAAAGATCTCTCTCTGTGCCCAGGATTCTTTTTTGGTGGCCTGGCCTTTAGGGATTTCAAAGAGGGCGGGACCAACACAATAACCAGGGAGCTTCTCAAAGGATCGATCAATGTGGATCTTTCCTCCCACCCGGATGGCTTCATCCTTGGCCTCCTCAACACATCGGCGCACTCTTTTTTGATCAGCTTCAGTAATGAGAGGATTAATAGAGGTAGAAGGGTCAAAGGACTCCCCGACTTTGAGATCTTTCATGGCCATAACAAGCCGTGAGATAAGAGCATCTTTAACTTCCCGATGAACGATGAGCCGGGATGCGGCCGAACATTTCTGACCGGCATGCCCAAAGGCCCCATACAAAATTCCCGAGATTGTTTCATCGAGTTCACAGTTATTGGTAACGATGACTGCGTTTTTTCCACCCATCTCAGTAATGATTTTTTTCTGGATCGGGAATTGTTCATGAGAATGCTCGAGAATATCACTTCCGGCGTTTTGATAGATCCACTGACCTACGGCCTTAGATCCGGTGAAAACAACACCCGCACTCCGGGGATCTTTTACCAAGGGAGCACCCACTTCAGCGCCGTCTCCTTGAATAAGCCCCAGGACCTCAGCAGGAATACCAGACTCAAGAAGCATTTCATAAAGCCTCTGCCCGATAAGAGGAGTTTGTTCCGCAGGCTTAAGAATGACCGCATTCCCGGCCACCAAAGGAGCTACTGTCATCCCGCAGGGAATGGCCAAAGGAAAATTCCAAGGAGCAATAACTGAAAATACACCCCGGTTACCGACTCGCTCACTCTGGAGCTGGATCTTAATTTCCTGGCGAGTATAGAAATTGATGAAGTCGATGGCCTCATCCACATCGGCCAGGGCCTCTGTCATCGTTTTTCCGGCCTCATAAATGATGAGGGCCGAGAGTTCATTTCTCTCTAAGAGCATTCGGTCGGCAAGATAAAGCATGATGGCCGCGCGCTGAAGAGTGTTTTCTCTTTTTCCCCAGCCTGTCGACTTAAGACCTTCCGTGAGACGGGTGATCTCTTGCTGGGCTTTGGCCTCTGAACTCTTCTTATAGGTTCCGACTATAAGATCCGGACTGGAGCTGCAGACAACTTTCTCATCAGATGAAGCCTTATACTCATCTTGTTTTAAAACAAGAGAATGACGAAACTTTTCCACAGACTTCTCGAGAAGACTTAGCTCTCCTTTGAGGTGCAGACGCAGGGGTCTAACCGGCGCAAAATCACTTTGAAGGGCAGTTAAAACAGAATCAAAGGAGAGACGGCCGGATTGCTTTTTCTCCCGATGAACAGTGACCGGAGACTGAAGGCCTGAAGCCTTTTGATGAGAGCGCATGATCGAAAGCACACCAACTTGTGAAGAGTTCTCCATGATCCGTCGGACAAGATAGGCCATGCCTACGAGCAGATTTCCGATCGGCATATAGTTTCGGGTGGGCCAGCCCATCCTGGCCAGTCCGTGGGAGAGGGCCTCATAGGTCATGTGGAGACACTGATGCTCAATCACCGGGGCATCAGGAAAGCGGAGAGCGCGAAGGCTTTCTACGAAGGCATGATCCTGAAGATTATGGGAGCCGATGGCAAGATGAATGAACTCATGATTTTCGAGGGATTTGTAAGCAAGCTGACGAAAGTGGAGATCTGACTCTTCCTTATTAAGAAACTGTGGAGGGACGAATTGATGGGCCTCTCCCTCGATGGTCTCCGCATCCCAATACGCACCCTTAACCAGACGAATGGGCATCCGGATGCCTCGCTGGCGGGCAAGATGGATCACATCTTCAAGGTGTTTTGTTCCATCTCTTAAATAGGCCTGGACGACAATTCCTGTTTGATCGTAATCAGAGAGCTCAGGAGTTTCCATAAGAACTTTTCCGTAGATCTCGAGGACTAAATCCCGGTAGTGATAGTGCTCGGCATCCACATTGATAAAGACTTCTTCTCTTTTAGCTTCCTGAAGAATTCGACGAAGTCTTGGAGCAACTATGGCGTAAGTGGCTTCCATCGCCTGAGGTCTGAAATCATGGCAGAGGGCCGAGACCTTGATGGAGACATGGGCATTAAGAATTCCCGCAAGATTTTTCTCTCCTTTAGGAATATGACTCCGAAGACCCTGAATGAGTTGAAGGACTTTTTCAAAATACTCATCGGCTTCCCGGCTTGAGACGACGAGCTCTCCGAGCTGATCAAGGGTGCATTGGCGGTCACTTGATCTCAGCTCTTTAATCGTCTTATGAGAAGTGGAGATACTTTCACCAGCGATAAATCGCTTGGCCATCTTTCGAACAAGTTGACGCACAAAGGTTGCTAAGATCTGGGCCGGAAGAACGGCAGCGATCTGGAGAGTGGCACCAAAGAGAAAGGAGAGATGAAAAGGAAGGGGCCTTGCTCCACGCTTTCTTTGATCTTTGAGAGCATCACTGTCCTCACCGAGACGCCTGAGGCTCTCGAGAAGATTTCTTTTAACCTCTTTGCCGCTTTTATCATGATCCAGAGAAGGAAGAAGGGCGAGGAATTTTAAAAGGTGAACCCGGATGAGATCAAACTTTGCTGTAAGAGTCAGACCATAATCGGAAACCCGCTCAAAGAGACTTGGTCTGTAGTCGGATACTTTCGTCACGAGTTCTTGAAGCAGAATGTCCGCTGCCTTGTTGACATCATCCCAATCTTCTTCATGCCAGAACTCAGGAAGATTTTCCCGGTAGCTCACCCATTCAATTTCTGAAGGGAATGTACCACTTGAAATAGTGCTGATCTTTTCAACATGTGTTTTAAGCTTAAAGAATTCCTTTTCAAGCCCCTCATCTCTTTCTTTAAGAGGGATTCCTTCAAAGGCCTTGAGCAAGGTAAGTTCCCGGGAGAGACGGCGGTTCCCTACAAAGATGGACTTTTCTTCAGGACGAACTCCACAGAGAAAAGGAAAGAGATCGATGACGGCCTCTCTTCGAAAAGCCTTGTTCTTGCGCTTTTCGATGGAAAAATTCAAAATATCCTGAATCTCGGCCGAGAGGGCCCCTTGAGGAAAGATCTGTGCCTCGAATTCTTGATAGAAAAAAATTTGCCAGTCGTTTTCAAGGACACGGCCAACGACCTTTGGGATACCACTCAAGCTCACAAAATCCTCCAGGAAATGATCACTCTAATCTACTTCTAAAAAGATTTTTGGAAAAGCGGAGCTTCAGAGAAAATTGACGTTGAGTTGGACCCCATTCTAGAATGAAGTATGTCGCAAATCCTCATACCGATCATCCTGGGGTTCTTTCTTGGAAACCTCCATGCAGGGGAGCTCTATACCCCTGCCGATCTTGAGACCCTGGTAAGCGAGGGCAATCATGCCGAGTACCTTCTCCACGCCCGGGACATCCGTCCCAGCCTCAGAGATGATCAATGGAAAATTAATACTTCCAGAATGGCCGACCTAAAAGCTAAACAAATTCTCGATCAGGCCAGGATCGAGTATGTTGATCTCCAGGAAATTGAGCGTCTCTATGAATGGCCGGTCTTGCAGAATGATGATGTCTTTAATCTGCGCCGAGGGCAGATCGGGCAGAAATATTTCAGCGCCTGCCTCAAAAAGGACGTCAAATGCTCTTCGGAGCTGATGAAATTCTGGAGAAAGAATGAAAATAACCCCGAATTAGGCTTTGCCTTTGCCCAGCTGGCCCGGGAACATTCTCTTCCAGGCCACATTATTTGGGATTTTCTTGCTCCAGGCCTTCGCTCACCCGTCAGCGAATTTCACTGCAAAGAACCACATGTGATCACTGAAGTCTGGGGAAAACTCGGTGAAGTTCATTTGAAATTAGATCAAAAAGGGAATTTTACCCAAAAAATTGATTCTCTTCTCCACCCTAACTGTCTCCCCTATCTGAATAACCTGGCCCAGGAGAGACTCAAAAACCCGGAAACAGACCTGGATCGGGAGCTTGCCTATTCCATCCTGGCAGCACAGGGAAAAAATTCCGAAAAAATTCAGGACATATTTTTCACCCTCTACATCCTGGAGAATCCTTCACGGGGGGAGAACTTCAATCTTGCCTGGAACCGCCTCTATCTTCTGGGAAAGAATGCTGAAAGACGGGAAAGAGTTTTAAGCGAAATCCGCTCAATGACCTATTTACCGGATGGAATCATTGAAAGCCTTGATCCTAAGAAAAAGAAGGTCGTTTTAAAGCATCTGAAGGCCAATTTCCCGGAGTATCTTGATCACTATCTGCGCTCCTGTCTTCTTTTTTACGGGGGAAAAGGGCCTTTTCCCAAGGGGAACCCCACTCAGAACTGTGAGAGACTCATGCGTTCCGAGCTTGCCTCGGATCTCTTTGAGAATGCCCAGATTCATGAATTCAAAGAAACAATTAAGATCTAAATAAAAAAGGCCCGGTCTTTCGACCAGGCCCATTTGTTATCTAAGATTTAATCTCGAGATTACTTGAGGTGATTAGAAACAAGCTTAGTCATTTCGAACATAGTAACTTGCTTCTTACCGCCGAAGACGGCCTTGAGTTTGTCGTCTGCATTGATCGCGCGACGGTTCTTAGCGTCCTGAAGGTTGTTTTTCTTGATGTAGGCCCAAACTTTCTTCATTACTTCAGTGCGTGGAAGAGCAGAAGCTCCAACGATCTGAGCAAGTTCAGTTGATGGGTTAAGCGGCTTCATGAAAGCAGCGTTCGGCTTGCGAGCTGATTTCTTCTTTGGAGCAGCAGCTTTCTTAGCAGTTGCTTTCTTTGGAGCAGCAGCTTTCTTAGCAGTTGCTTTCTTAGGAGCAGCAGCTTTCTTGGCAGT
>CAZPFM010000075.1:0-8279 GCA_964585845.1 uncultured Bacteriovorax sp. | reverse complement strand
TCTCCCGGAGGATCGGTCTACGCGGGGCTCGGTATCTACGATATCATGCAACACGTGAGCTGCCCGGTTTACACCTACTGCGTGGGATTAGCAGCTTCAATGGGCTCTTTGCTGCTTCAGGCAGGAGAGGCGGGTCATCGCTACTCCATGCCCCATTCACGGATCATGATCCATCAGCCACTCGGGGGTGCCCGGGGGCAGGCGACAGATATTGAGATCCAGGCACGGGAAATTCTTGATCTGAAAAAGCAGCTCAATAACATCTACGTGAAGCACACAGGCAAGAAATACGACGAAGTCGAGAAGGCCTGTGACCGTGACAATTACCTTGATCCGGGTCGAGCGAAAGAATTCGGTCTCATTGACAACATTATCTCCCCTAAGGGAAAAACAAAGAAATAATCTCTAGTTAAAAGGCGACTCATGAGCAAAGAAAAAGGCGGATCCTACGGCAGCTTAAACTGTAACTTCTGTGGCAAGTCCCAGAAGGAAGTGAAGAAGCTCATCGCAGGCCCTGGGGTGTACATTTGTGATGAATGTATCGAACTCTGTAACGACATCATCTACGAAGACTCCGTGAAGACTGTCTCCAAAACGGCGACGGATAATGTTCCGAAGCCTCACGAGATCAAAGAACACCTTGATCAGTATGTGATCGGCCAGGATCGAGCGAAAAAGATCATCTCGGTTGCGGTTCATAACCACTACAAGAGGATCTCCTATAAGTCGGCCAGCCGGGATGCTGAAGAAGTAGAACTCGCTAAGTCCAATATCCTTCTTGCAGGACCGACGGGATCGGGGAAAACCCTCATCGCTCAGTCTCTTGCGAAGTTTTTGAATGTGCCTTTTGCCATCGCTGATGCCACGACATTGACGGAAGCTGGATACGTGGGTGAGGACGTGGAAAACGTCATTCTCTCCCTTCTTCAGAACTGTGACTTCGATGTTGAACGAGCTCAGCGCGGTATTGTCTACGTGGATGAGATCGATAAGATCGCCCGAAAGTCTGAGAACCCATCCATCACCCGAGACGTCTCCGGTGAAGGGGTTCAGCAGGCCCTCTTAAAACTCGTGGAAGGCTCTGTGGCCAATGTTCCTCCAAAGGGGGGACGTAAGCACCCTCAGCAGGAATACATCCAAGTGGACACGAGAAATATTCTCTTCATCTGTGCCGGTGCTTTCGTGGGGCTGGAGAAGATCATCGAAAAGCGTATGACCAAATCAAAATCCGTGGGACTTACCTCCAACAATACGGAGAAAAAAGAGAAGACCCACCTCGAGAACCTCGGGGCGATCGAACCAGGGGATCTGGTCCAGTTTGGTCTCATCCCAGAGTTCATTGGCCGACTTCCGGTGACGGCGATGCTGGAAGAGCTTGATGAGGAAGCTCTGGTAGAAATCCTGACAAAACCGAAAAATGCGATCGTGAAGCAGTACCAAAAACTTTTTGAGTTTGACGGAATTGATCTGGAATTCACTGAAGACGCGACCCGCGAAGTGGCCAAAACGGCCCTGAAGCGGAAGACCGGCGCACGGGGTCTTCGCTCCATTATTGAGCAGGTGATGCTGGATGTGATGTACGATTTGCCAGGCAACGAGAAGATCGCCAAGTGTATTATCACTAAGGAAGCCATCCTAGGGGAGGGGACACCCATTCTCGAAGAGGGCGACCGCAAAAAGCGCACAGAAGCAAAGGCCGGTGCCAAATCGGCCAAGAAGATTGAGAATGCTTCTTAGCGTCCCTTAAAATCTCTCGCATCTAAATAGTTTTTCGTTTTAATTGGTCGGGCTGGGAAAAAAAATCCCGGCCCTTTTTTCTGTTCCCATGTCCCGAATTCATGGAATAATAGTTCTGTTGGACCCCAAGCTGGGGTTAGTGAAGAGACGATGCGCAGGAGGTGCTATGTCCGATAAGAAGTCCGAAGCTCAAAACAACTTCCCTCTCTTACCTTTACGAGATGTGATTATCTTCCCGCACATGGTGGTTCCACTATTTGTTGGCCGGGAAAAATCGATAGCCGCTCTAGAGAAAGCGGCCAAGAGTGGAAATGAATTATTCCTCGTTACACAGAAAGATGCTTCTGTTCTGAATCCAGAACGTGAAGACGTCTATGACATCGGGACCGTTGTCAGCATCATCCAGATGCTCCGGCTTCCGGATAATACTGTGAAGGTCCTCATCGAAGGAAAGTACCGCGCGAAGATTAAAAACTTCCGTTGCGAAAACGATGGCTACTTCACCGACGTTGAACGTTGCGAAGACATCGTCGATTCTGATGTGGAAGTGGAAGCTTCCATGCGTTCAGTGAAATCTGTTTTCGAGCAGTATGTGAAACTCAATAAGAGAATCCCTCCTGAACTCTTAATGAGCATCTCTTCCATCACCGATCCAAGCCGTCTTGCGGACATCATCGTTGCTCACCTCACGATGAAGATTCCTGAGAAGCAGGACATCCTCAACGCTACTAATGTCGATACTCGTCTCCAGCTTCTCCTTGAGAAGATGCAGGGTGAGATCGAGATCATCAACGTTGAAAAGCGCATCCGTTCACGTGTGAAGACTCAGATGGAGAAATCCCAGAAAGAGTACTATCTCAATGAACAGATGAACGCGATCCAGAAAGAACTCGGAAACAAGGACGATAAGTCTGATGTCGCCGAGATGGAAGAAAAACTCAAAGCCAAGAAAATGCCGGAAGAGGCTCGCGAGAAGGCGTTCAAAGAACTCCGTAAGCTTAAGTCCATGTCACCGATGTCTGCAGAAGCGGCCGTCGTTCGAAATTATCTCGACTGGATGGTTTCTCTTCCTTGGGATGAGTACACTAAAGATGACAACTCTGTTGTGAAGGCTCGTGAGATCCTTGATAACGATCACTTCGGTCTTAACGACGTGAAAGAGCGTCTCATGGAATACCTCGCGGTTCGCTCGCTTGTGAAAGACGACACCCGCGGAACTCTTCTCTGCCTTGCTGGTCCTCCTGGGGTAGGTAAGACATCCATCGCGAAGTCCCTTGCTGAATCACTCAATAGAAAATTCGTCCGAATCTCCCTTGGTGGGGTTCGCGATGAAGCTGAGATCCGCGGTCACCGCCGCACTTACGTCGGAGCCATGCCAGGGAAAATCATCCACGCTCTTAAAAAAGCGGGAACATCGAACCCAGTCATCCTCCTCGATGAGATCGATAAGATGTCTTCTGACTTCAGAGGAGATCCGGGAGCTGCGATGCTCGAGGTTCTCGATCCAGGTCAGAACAAGACTTTCGGGGATCACTACATCGAATCTGAATACGATCTCTCTAAGGTTATGTTCATCATGACCGCCAACGATCTTGGTGCGATCCCAGGTCCACTCCGTGACCGTATGGAGATCATCAACATCGCCGGATACACACCGGAAGAGAAGATGCAGATTGCGAAGAAATACCTTCTTCCGAAGGCGAGGGAGTCCCACGGTCTTCAGAACTACCCGTTCACCGTAACGGATAAGACTCTCATGCACATCGTCCGCGGCTACACCAAAGAGGCCGGGGTTCGTGAGCTCGAGCGTCTCATGAACACCATCGCTCGTAAGGTTGCGACTGAAGTTGTGACTGAAGATGTGAAGGAAGGGAAGAAGTTCACAATCACAGACAAGAACGCTGAAAAGTACCTTGGACCTGTGAAGTTTGACCGCACCGGCATCGAAGAGCAGCCGCAGATTGGTCTTGTGAACGGTCTTGCCTGGACTTCGGTTGGTGGGGAACTCCTCAACATTGAAGTGGTGACTGTTCCTGGTAACGGAAAAATCCAGGTTACTGGTAACTTAAAAGAAGTCATGAAAGAGTCTGCTTCGGCCGCTCTCTCCTATGTCCGCTCGATCTCTAACCGTCTCGGTGTGGATCATGAGTGGTACTCTAAGAATGACATCCATATCCACGTACCAGATGGTGCCACTCCCAAAGATGGTCCTTCTGCAGGGATCACCATGGCCACGGCCCTCACATCTGCCATCGCTGGCATCCCGGTTCGCCAGGACGTAGCGATGACTGGTGAGATCTCTCTTCGCGGTCGCGTGCTTCCGATCGGTGGTCTTAAGGAGAAAATCCTTGCGGCCAAGCAAGCTGGAATCACAACCGTGATCATCCCGAAGAAAAACGAGAAAGACCTCGTGAAGATTCCGGATGAGATCAAAGAAGGTCTTGAGATCCGCGCTGTCACCGAAGCTGAAGACGTTCTTCGTGTGGCCCTGAATCTGACGAAGCCGGAGGAGTTCATGAAGGCCCGTGCCCTCAAGATCCTCGACAACAACACCACGGAAGTGGCGGCTAATCAGTAAGCATCAGGAAAATTTTCTAAGCAAAAAGACCCGCTTCGGCGGGTCTTTTTTTTGGTCAATGTTCTGACCATGCTAAACTTTAACAATATGAAAACTATCCCCGGACCAAGCTTTCTCACGCTCCTGTCTCTTACCCCTTTGATGCGAAAAGATCCCATCGCTTTCGGCGCGAAGATGTTCGAAGAGTATGGACGAGTCATCAAGTTCTCAGTTGGCCCTTATAAAGTTATCGCAATGAATGAGCCAGAGTTCCATCACTGGGTTTTGAAGGAGAACTGGGAGAACTACATCAAAGGGAAAGCCTTTGAGATGATGGAGCCTGTGATGGGAAAGGGACTCCTCACGGCTCCTCACGAATTCTGGAGACAAAATAGAGCGATCGTCCAGCCGAACTTTAGGCTCGCAAGACTGCCGGAGTATTTTCAAAGGATGAAAGAATCCTGTGAAAGCTATTTCAGTGATTGGGATAGTAAGGGTATTGAAGCCGCCCAGTCTTTTGATATGCACCAGGAGATGATGAATCTCACTCTCTCCATCATCACCAAAACGATTTTTGACCTTGATTTTAGCACCGACCCCAAAGTTGCAGTTGCCATCCATGACTTCATGCTTGGGATGGAGGCTCAGATCTTCCACCTGTCCCGGCTTCAGAAGTACATTCCCACTCCAAAAAATCTTCGCTCCCTTCGGGCCTTGCGGTACATGGACACCATAGCCTATGATCTCATCGCCAGAAGACGTCAGGACTTCGATGGCCGAAGCGATCTTATTTCCCTTCTCATCCAAGCCTCCTCCCGTGAAGGAGCAAAGGGAATCACTGATAAGTATCTTCGGGACGAGGTCTTAAACTTTCTCATCGCAGGACATGAGACCACCGCCAGCAGTCTGAGTTTTTGTCTTTTTAAGCTCGCAGAGAACCCGGAAATTCTCGTCAAAGTGAGAGAGGAGATCGACTCGGTCTTGGGCAAGAGAGAAATAGAATTTTCCGATCTGGATAAACTCATTTACCTTGAAATGGTCATCAACGAAACCTTGCGGATCCTCCCACCCGTATGGTCCATCTCCCGGGAGGCGAAACTCGAAGACGAAATCGGAGGCTACCGAATCCCGAAGGGAAGCATCGTCACGGTGGCGCCGTATTTCATCCATCACCGGGAGGATATCTGGCCTGAGCCTCAGCGCTTTAACCCCGAGCGATTTAGGGCCGAAGAAATTAAAAAAAGACCGAAGAATACCTTTCACCCTTTTGGGCTGGGTCCCCGGACCTGCATCGCCGAAACTTTTGCCCGGATAGAGATGAAAACCTTCCTTGCTCTTTTTCTTCAAAAATATGACTTCCAGTATGACCAGCGGATTCCTTGGGAGCTTTTGGCGACAGTGACCTTAAGACCCAAAAATGGCCTATTCCTCAAGATCACGCCCAAAACCTAATTACTAAAGTTTTTTAGTCGCCTATCCGATAGGTTCAGCATGAAAATTCTTATCATGCTCAGTCTCCTTATTTCTCACGCCTTTGCTCAGGAGCTTCCTAAAGAGGAAAGTCCCTGTAACTGGGGTTCAAGCTGTATTGATTACGATGGGTTGGACACAGTCTTTGCTCGAGCCGCGAGTGTGCTGAACACAGTTGGGGTCACTGAGCAGCGCTACAATGGGACTTACTACCAGCGGGCCACAGGGGAGAACTGTCATGAAGCCGTGAAGGCCGCTAAGGATAAGATGATTTTCAATCATCCTGAGATGAGATGTGATGGAAACTACGACGGTGTAAAAGACGAGATCTACTGCGGGGCCACTAACCATGGACCTGAACTCATGAGTGAATCCTGTATGAAATCCTCAAAAGGGGAGATCGTTGCCTGGATCAAATGTGATAATACCTACAGACCTTCTAAGCCGAAAAGTGCCAAGGCCCGTCGTGATGCTTTCATGTTTTTCCTCATCATGAAAAAGAGCGATGCCAATAGCCGGGTGCAGGCAAACCGGTCCCGCTAAGAATTAATCCCATTCTCCGTTAAACTTAAAGGATGGGTCGAGTCCTCTTCATTATTCTCATTCTTTTTCACGCAACACTGGCCCATGCTAAGGACATCTGCGATCTTTTAAATCTTAAAAGCTGTTCCAAAATCACCCGCCAGTCCCGACGATCCAGCATGTCCTCTCTACCAGGGCCTTCCACAGCGGCTGCATCAAATCCAGCGACAGTGAGTTTTGACCGGGGTCTTGGAGTCGAGGCGATTGCCCAGGCCGGAAATAAGACCCTCCTGGGCCTTGCTTCAGGAACCGGGAGAGTTGGGGCCGCTCTGATTTCCAGCAGTCTGGAAAATACATTCTTCTCCAATCGCGTGCCGGAGCTTGAGGGTGACTATGGAAAGCGTCTGGAAGAAAAAAAACAATACGAGACAAATAAATTAAATCTTGCTCTCGGCGCGAGGCTCTGGAATTCAAAGAATTTCACTCTGGATTCTGGGATCATCTTAAAGCGCCACTCGGAAGTTAAAGACATTAATCTGGGGGCGGGTCTCTCGGGGAGATTCTCTTTTTTTTCTTTTGGCTTTTCCGCTTACCGGGATGATCTCTATCTCGACTACACCCGGATTAATCCCTTAACTGGTTCAGCCTATTCCGTTGAGACGGGTAAAGACACTTACGAAGAGAAGTTCACTGTTCTTAATTCATTCGTCGGGTTTAGATGGAAAAATCTCAATCTCGATTACGGAATCATTCAATCTGAATATGAAATGGAGGAGGACAAGACTCGCATTTCCATACTTTCCGCCTCCTATACCTACCGTCACTTTCTCTTCAGCCTCGCTTCCCGAAAAGAAGTTTCTCCCCGTCGGATTCTTAAAGATGATCTTCTGGTTGAGCAAAAAGAAAAGAGTGATATCTTTTTAAGTTTTCAGAGTTCTGTGGGAAAGCATTTGATTGTTGGTATTCAATATAATTATTTCCTTCTCGATGAAATATCCTTCATCGGAAGCTTCTTTTTCTAAGCGATAAAATAATCGGCAGTGTAAACAAATTGGACGGCCCATAAGCCTTAAAAACCGGCTTTAAACGGCATGTCCATTGCAATACTTATGCTTATGCATAATCTCATCCTCATTGTCACACTGTTTATCAGTTCAGCCTTTGCTGCTCCCAGAAACTATAAGGTCACTGTCTTTGCTGAACCGGGTGCTGAGGCCAGGGCCCGTGAGTTTTCCGAAAAACTCATCTCCCTTGAGCCCTTCAAGCAGCTCTCAGAGAAAGGGATCTTTCTCATCAACACTGAACCATTGCCCGCACCAAAAACTAATTGCAAGGGTGGCTATTACGGCATCCCGAGGCTCGCTCAGTGTAAGACCTCCACGATTAAAAGGGCCTGCAAAGGTTCTGATCTGTGCCCGATTTTTACCAGCGTTCCCTTTATCGGGGCCGGGGGAGATCCTTATCCCATCTCAAGTTCAACTTTTCCCTGGACCACGATGCTCCATGAGTTTATCCACACCTTTGGTTTCTCAGATGAGTATGCCTACACAGATAAAGAGACACCCACCTATTGCGGAAGTCTCATGAATAATCCTAATGAAATTCAACTCCCGAAAGCTCAGCTTTATCAATCGAAGTCTGAGGCAGAAGAGGCCTGTGTGAAGCTCATTCCCTGGTGTGAGGAAGCTCTTCGGCAGGGGAGTGAAGTGGTCTCTGCCACTCAAGGTGGATACAAAATTGGCTCCCCAGAACCGGCGAGTTGTCCGAATAATAATCTCGGCGTCTACCTGGGTGCCGGTTGCATGAAGGCAAAACCAGACTCCACGTTCAGACCTTATTTTTGTCCCACGGTCATGGGATTTCCTACTATCGGTCAGGACAATTGTGAGGTTCAAGAGCGGCACGATATCATCGTGAACTCCCCCAATCTTATTCCGACTTATTACCAGCGAGTTCTCTTCGAGAAGATCGTGTCCAAAAGCAGGGTTCAGGG
>CAZPFM010000074.1:0-8502 GCA_964585845.1 uncultured Bacteriovorax sp. | reverse complement strand
TTTTCCTTTTTTAGTACTGATCGAAGAAACTGGTAATGAATCTCCCAATTCTTATCCCCGTAGCCACCACTCATGAAATAAGCCTGAGGAATATTCTTTTCTTTCAAAAAGTTATAAACCACCTGGTTGCGCTCCAGGCACTGCTCCTTAGAGAGCTGGAGGAGGTCTGCACTGGGTAGAGCATCTCCTTTATAAGGATCACTTCCATCCACAACGATGCACATTTCCGGAAGCTGGAACTGACCTAACCTCGCAAGACCATCACGAAGCTTTTCCAGGTAAATGTCTTCTTCATTTCTACTAATTTCCACGTCGATATCACTTGGGATAAACCAAGGGTGAAGCTTTCCACTGCTATCTGTTCTTTCTGAGTCAAGAGGCCAGCCACTCTTCATATGCACACTCATAGTCACAATACTGGGGTCAGCCTGAGTCATCTCAGCAGTTCCACACCCCTTGTGAGCGTCGATGTCGATCACCCAGATGAGACCTGGATGAGATTTCTGGTATTTTCTAGCAGCAATAACGATGTCATTAAAAAGACAGAAGCCCCGTCCTCGCTCACTCATGGAGTGGTGGTATCCACCACCCAGGAAGTATGAAAATCCTGTTTCACCGGCAAGCTCCACTGATTTAAAGCTCAGGGCGGCACTTCTCCAGAAAGAGTCAACGAGCTTGTTCAATGGATATTTGGCCATGTCGGGATTGTAGCGATGATAGCTGCCATCGCTGTTTATGAGCTCAAAGGTTTCCTGGATAACTTTATCCCCTTCGTCTTCACAGCGCTGAAGAAATCCTTCAGTGTGAGCAAGCTTGAAATCATTTCTGCTTAAGTCTGGAATGAGTCCCTGAAAAACCACCCTTTCACTAAACTCTTTGATGATCTCCTCATGAACCCGTTCAGCACGACCTTTAAGCATCGGCACCTGAATCCCATAGTCAGAAAGAAGGGGAGGAAGGTCTTTGTCATAGACAATCAAGAGACAACCTTTCGTGGAATGTTAAGTGGAAGCCTGGTCAGAAGTTCATAGTTTAATTGCTCACCGAGGTCGCTGAAAGCCGCTACCGAAATCTCATTCTTGCCTTGTTTTCCGATAATGACGGCTTCGTCTCCGATCTTAACGTCAGGTATATGAGTCACATTTACTGTGAGAGCATTCATATTCACGGTACCGACAATATAGGCATACTGTCCATCTATCAGGACTGAGCCTTTATTACTTAGGCTGCGGGAGAATCCTGTTTCATAGCCGATAGGCAAAACGGCAAGCTTCATCTCTCTTGTGGCCTGAAACGAGGATCCGTAGCCGATGAAGTCTCCACGAGAAACAGTCTTTATGGCCATGACCGAAGTCTTCCACTCGATGACCCGGCGAAGAGGATTCCTGTGACTACGGGAGCGGTTAAGGTATTCGATGAGGGTCTCCTGACTAGGCCAGAACCCGTAGGAGAGAATCCCTACGCGGATAAGATCCATCCGGGTCTCTGGATACCGGATAGCAGCAGCTGAGCAGGCGCAATGAAAATAACGGATCTTGAGACCAGAGTCTTTAAAAGTCTTTTTAATTCTTTGAAAGGTCTTAATCTGTTCTTTGATGCGAAGGTAGTTGGAAATGCTTTCCGCTCCGGCCAGATGAGTGCAAACACCCCGCAGATCAAAATGTTCGGTGTTCTTTTTTAGGAAGCTGATGACGTCTTTTATCTTTTTCTCTTCGATACCAGTCCGCTTCATCCCGGTCTCAAATTCAAGATGAATGCGAGCTGGCTGCTTTAGATTTTTTGCGATAGTCGCCAGGTTCTTCAGCCGTTCTACGTTGAAGACAAAAATCTCCACATTATTCTTTATGACCCATTCCAAAGCCTCAAAAGGAGTATCCCCCATGATCATGAGGCCATCTTTATTATCCAGGTATTTTTTGACCTCAAAGGCTTCTTGTGCAGAGAACACTGAAAAATGGTCAACACCCTGACTTTTGAGGAGAGGGATGTAGTTTTCATATCCATGGCCATAGGCGTTGCCCTTGACCACGATCGAGAGCTTACGGTTTTGTCCGATCGTAGAGTTTAGAAACTGAATATTGTTTCTCAGGTTGGATTTTTTAAGTTCTATCTTCGATGTGTTAAAGATGATTTCCTCCCGCAGCAGTACCATCATTATGCCATAGTGATCTTATGTTTCAATTAAAGAACAATCCCGACTCCAATCCTCTAAGATTTGCAGATGAAAATTCTCGCCATCCTCACCTGTTTTATTCTTAACACTGCTTATGCGCTGGAGCACCGGCATATGTTTCGATTCGCGCCAGAATCATTTGGGATAAACAGCTCTCGAGAGGTCATCCGACCTCGTTCGAGCTCTAGTTTCGATTCGGTTCGATTTGAAGCTCATAATATTTCTTTGAACTATCACTATCGGCTGGATCCGAGGTGGCAGATCGGGACTTTTTTCCACTATGAGCGGGAAGAATTTAAATTCGAGGATGATAGCGGCAGCTCAAAGATTGAATCCTTCTCTGGTCAGTTCGGATTAAATCTCATGTACAACTTCGCTGACGAGCTGATTGATGCTTATTACCTTGGCGGAAGTATTTCGTACTTCAATCGAGAAGAAGAAATTTCCCATGGAATTTCTGATGCTGAGGATAAGGCGCCCTTTGAGCTTGATGATGTAGGGTACGAAGTCACCTTACTCTTTGGGAAAAGATATAACCTGAAAAAGTGGGGGTTAAATACTCTGGCTTTTTCGCCTTCAATTGCATTTTATTACCGCTATCATGGAAAAGATTTTCGGGATCAGAAGACACGGGAGGGTCAGGGCTTAATCTTCACCCCTCTGGCCGTCGAACTCTTCCTTTAATATGACCTTTTGCCTTTATTATATAAGTGACGACGCAGTCCTCGACAGGATATTGTTTTGGCATGACCAGATCGAAAAATATTCTGCTGGCTATAGGGGCCGTGCTCCTAACAGTCCTCATATACTATCCTTTCATCTTCAGTGCAGGCATCACTAATCCGGACGCACAAATCATACTCCCCGTCCTCGACTCCTATCGCTCTTTGAGTCAATATTTTAATGACCTTTTTACTTTTAGAACTTATGACTTTCAACCAGTCCGAGATCTGTCTCTGTTGTTTGACTTGAAAATGTATCATTTAACGGGCCTTAATCTAACTGGCACTCAAAATGTACTGATTTGGCTCGCGATCGTTTATCAGGTCAGAAAAATCGGCTTCAGATACACAACCCCAGGCAATCAATTAGATCTAAATCTTCTTTGTCTTGGATTCTTGGTCTATCCTCTTTTTTCTCAAACTGTCGTTTGGGGTATTGCTCGAAAGCACCTTTTAAGCGCTTTATTCATTCTTCTGGCGACAAGCTTTAAACTCACTTCCCCTAGACCCGATTGGAAGAAGTCGAGTCTAATCAATCTCTTCTATACTCTATCCATACTCTCATTACCCATCACCATCCTTTGGCCTCTCTGGTGTGCCAGTCATGAATGGTTGAAAGAAAAAAAAAGTATCACCGATTCATTTTTGTCACACTGGGGTAAGTTACTAATACTTGGATTAGTGGGATCAATTAACTTTCTCTATTACCGGTTTAGCCCTACTTTTCTATCTACTTTTCCCGCCAAGATTGATGACAGCGAGGTCTTTGCCGATAAACTCCTGGCCGTAGGTCATTACGCCTCACAAATTATATTCCCTCATAGGCTGGCCCTTAGTTATACACTTGGAGATCCCAGCGTGTTTCTTGGTCTCATCATCACCGTAATTTTTATTTTTTATCTCTATAAGAAGAAATCTCGAGAAGAACTTCATTGGATAGTTTTTGCACTACTTCCATTGTGTGTGGTCTTAGTTAAGTCAACCATCATCTACGACACCTACCTCCTCGTACCCGTCTGTGGATTTTTTCTTTATTTATGCACTCAGGTGCAAATGCCCTTCAAAAATTACTCGAGGGCAGCCTTGATGGGCTTGGTATTGGTTTTCTCTTTGTTAAGCCATCAGAATGTTCTTGGCTGGGTATCTGATGTGGAACTAGCACGGAGAAGTTTTGAAAATAGAAAAACCTGTACCGGTGCTATTGTTTTTTTGCGTCTTAACTACTCAAAGGGGAAGTTACTGTCCACCAACCTGGCAAGGAGATATCTCCTGGATCACGAGTGTCTGGATTCCAGTGTTCCACCCAAGGTGCGGATGAATATTGAGTCCAATATGATGTATTACGAAGATGACATCCCTCATTCTCTGAAGCTAGAGAAGTTAAAGAAGTTTTCGGAAATTGATTTTTATTCTTCGATGGTCAGAACGGCATATCTTATCAAGTCTGGGCATGCTAGCGAAGCGGAAGAAGCCTTAAATGACCTTGTCACAAGGTGGGGAAATATAAGTTTCCGCCGGGAGCAAATCAAGCTTGTTTCTGATGTCATTTATCCTTTTTGCCGGACGCAAGCTCACGAGTCATGTCTCGTTTTCCTGAGGAAGTTTGCGACAAAGGGACCTGAGATTTTCTATCGATAACGGAACCTCAGAGATAAGGCAGCACCTGGTAGCGGTCTGAGTACTTCTCCATAAAGCCTTCACAGCCCAGGCCCTTGTTTTTTGAACAATAAGGCAGGAGCACTCTTCTTACTGTGGGTATAAAGTAAGTTTCTCCGCCCTGAGAGCCTCTCATTATTCCCGAGATTAGGTCTTGAACTTTCTCTTCCCGACCATTGGTTTCGAGCAATAGAGCTGCATAGAGAAAGGCTCCAAAATAATGAATACGAGAAAAACGATCTAAAAGTTTTTCTTTCTCTGAAAGAGGAAGTTCATCATTAACGTAAGTGATTATGCTTAAGACTGTGTAAAGCTCGTTGAGCAAGAAAGGTGCCGACGCATACTTCCCTGAGCTGAGACAATCCGAATGAAGGAGAAACCTGGCTACGTCCCCAGGTACTTCTTCTGAATCAAGAAACGACAAGCGCGTATAGGCGAAAGCCGAATTACAGTTTTGAGAAACTAAGAAGTTATTTTTTGCGAACTCCACTCGGTTTTTCCATTTCTCGGACTCTCCAATAGTTATCCCGGTCCAGACAGCGATAAAAATCACTGGAACCCACAAAAGGCGTCTCTTGATTTTTGCTTCGCGAATACACTCAAGAACGATGACCAGCACTCCGAATGCTGGGGCCAAGAGATAAGTATCACTGATGAGCATTGTCTCACTGGAAACGATTACTAAAGGTAATATAGCAAAGAGTCCCCATGAAAGAGCTCCTCGTCGGGGACCCATCTTAAAAAGTCCTGCAACGAACGCCAGGAGAAGTAAACAACCTAGCCAGCTTTCAACATCTCCAGCATTGTAACTAAAGGCTAACCTATAGGGAGCCACGAGTTGATAAAAGTAATGCCCTATCGAAAGTATTCTACCTGGAAGGTCAAAGAGATTGTCGGTTTTGGTATCGTAAGTTGAGTGAAAGGTGCTGCTTGAGTCGTAATAGGCGATGTTGGCCCCAAGGAATAGCAAGAATACGACTATTAAAAGTCCAGCAAAGCCAGGACGGACTTTCTCACCTGACTCTTTTATTCTTAGAAAGTACCATGCAACCCACAGAAGATGGATGGGTTGGGAAAGAAGTGAGCAGATGTAAAAAGCCAGAACTCTCATTCGACTATGGCTTTCCTTTAAACTTTCGTTCGTTGCACACAAGATGAAGAGGTAGCTTAACAGGTGCTTTCTTGCCATGGACCAATAGATAGTGGAAGAGAACAATGGGTATACAGAAAAGCAAAGTATTCCAAGAAAGACCAAGTTCTCCATTTTAGGGAACACTCTATGAAGGATTTTTTGAGCAACAAAGAGACTCATGATCCAGACGATGAGATTGGAAATAAGAAAAGTGTTTAAGCCGGTCGAGTTAAATACCTTAATGTCGATCCATAGACTAAGATCTCTGAGGGGTTGGAGGTCAAGGGTTTCCAGAGAAAAAAGTGAGTTAAAATATTCAAGTAAAGAGTTGTATGAACCAACATTGCCGAGAATATATGAGGCATCCGGAGACACAAAGCGAGCCCCGATTGCCGGATGATAGGCAATAACTGGAAGAACGATCAAAAGAAGACATTGAGTCCATCTGGGTATTATCATTTCATATCCGCTTCCACTTGCTGATAAGTAACCCTCTACCTTCCAAGAATCTTTAAAAGTTCTGACTTTCTTGTTTCGTAACTTTCAAGAAAGCGCTGATAAGAATGATTTAAAATGGGGAGATGATCATAGATCCCGGCCAGCCTTTGATACCAAGACTCAAAAACTTGAAACTCCCCCTCGTTCAGACCACTTCTTAAAAGGCCCACTCGATTAATCTTTTGAGGAAGACATGGGCTTCCAAAGGCGACCACAAATGGCAGGATATTTTTTGTGACGGCAGAGTTCATACCCACCATGGCGTAGGCTCCCACCACTCGATGCTGATGAATCACTGCACTTAGACCCAGGTTTGCGCCCTCTTCAATAATTGAATGACCTCCTACGAGGACATTGCAGGAAAAGTTACAGTCGTTTGCCACAACCACATCATGACCCAAGTGACTTCCCCGGAGGAGTGTGTTTCGATCTCCAATTGTTGTGGTTCCTGAAGTTCCCCCATTGATAGTCACAAACTCTCTGATTATGTTTCCACTTCCAATCTTCACGTTTCCGGGAGCTTCTCTAAAGTAATCACGATGCTCAGCAGCTGTTCCGACGGATACGTAGCCCTCAAGGCGGTTGTTTGAGCCAAGATCAACTTCTGGTCCGATATAACAGTAGGGACCAATATAATTTCCATCTCCCATCTTCGCTTTCTCATCTATAACTGCTGTAGGATGGATGACATTCATCTTTTACTCCTTGAAAGTGAGAATTTAAGCCGGATGAGGGCAGTCAAAAAATTAAAAGAGCTTCGAAAAGGAGACACCGAGCTGCCATCTTCTTTAGCCAGGTAAACAACAGGGATTTCCACAAATTGTCCTCCTGCCTTCAAGCCCCGGGTCACAAGTTCGGTGGTGAAAAAAAAATCATTTGAAAAACATTCTGAAAGGACTTCTTTGGCCAGAGATGTCTTCATGAAAATGGTACCCTGGCTATCCATAGGCTGACCTGGACCGAGGATCAATCGCTTTAGAAATGCAAGCCCGCTGGTGGTGAGACGTCTTAAAAAAGTGCGTCCAGTTACTACACTCTTCGGATGGAGCTTAGAGCCGAGAGTGATTTCAGGCTGCTCCTGTCGGATGACAAGTTCACACCATCTATCAAGATCTGATGTGCCGAATGGAAGGTCACTACCGGTGATGAGAAAGTACTCCGTCTCACAGGCATTAATTCCAAGCTTGCAGCCTGCGCCGACTCCTGGACGGTCTGTATGAAATGCCCGGACCAGAGGAAGCTCATTTTCAAGTTCCTGAGCAACCAGAAACTCTTCTTTGAGAGAACCATTGTGGCAAATAAATATTTTGTTGATACACTCACTGTTGTTGTGAGTTAATAGTTCATCAATTCGACTTCTCATAGCGATCACGTCTTTATGAACAGGTATTATCAAAGTCAGGATCGATTTCATGATATCAGAAAATCTTAGCACGAATCCTGATCCCCAATCTAAAGAATTTGGTAGAATCGCTTGGCGAGACGCAGGTCTTTTCTTTTTATTTTTTCTTCTCACGCTTTCGTTATGGTTTCTGGCTTCCGAGTTTAGTCCGGGAGATCTTGTTGGGAGGAATGACGCGACATCAGGCTTAATCTGGCTTCTCAGGGATCTGGGAGAGAAGTCTCTGGACGAACTCTCCTACCATCCTGGCATCCTCGGCGGGTATCCCCTGGTTTATGCCACGGGTTCACTTTGGCCTTTAAAACTTGCCATGAACCTCTTTAACTTGAGTCACTTCACAGCACATAACATCACTTTCTTTTTACTTCAGACAACGATTGGCTACTTTGGATTAAAGATCGTTAGAGTAGGCTTTCCATCCGGGAAAAGACCGCTTTCGTTTCTGCTTAACTTCTCTGTCTTTTTGATCTTTGCTTTCGCTCCAGTTCTGGGTTGGAGATTTGCCTATGGCCATTTAAATCTTATTCTTGGAGCAGCATCCTTCCTAAGTCTCATCTATCTTATCGACGCCTGGATCGAGGACAATGTTTCAATTTTTGACTACATCCTTAGCTTCACTTGCCTTTCTGTATGTCTTAATTTTGTGACATTTCAAGTAATGGCCTACGCCCTCTATCTCCTTCCACTGTATTTTATCTATAGGCATCCGATTAAAGTTTTTCCTTTAAAGCAGGTTCTCCTATTCTCCGCTGTTTTTTTTGCCGTAAACGCCTACTTTCTATTTCCCTTCATTGGCTATTATCTCCAGGGACAATCGACTCGCAGCCACGGCATCGATATTTTTTCATATGCTCCGCCCACCATCATGACTCTCACATCGAGCTTTCTCTATCAGAACAATCTCATTGACCTCGATCCG
>CAZPFM010000073.1:0-8510 GCA_964585845.1 uncultured Bacteriovorax sp. | reverse complement strand
TATAATAAACTTATCAAGATTCAATCTTACTAAGTAGATCCTATGCGCTTTATCTTTTTTGCTCTTCTCCTCATCATCGTGGGCTGCTCGGCCAAACGAAAAGATGGAAACCAAACCCAGAATGGCCACGAAGAACTCTATTCCATGCCTGAAGCTCTGGTCGAGGATAAAGAGACAAAAGATCTCAAGCGGATTGTTCTCGTTTCCACCAATGATATTCATGGTCATTACGGTCCCCTCACTTTGGAAGTCAAAGACAATGAGTCAGACAAAGTTCACAGTCTAAAACTCGGAGGCGTGGATTATCTTTCAGGCTACCTTTCCATCCTCAAAGAAAATTTTCCCCATACGGTCCTCGTGGATTCCGGAGATATCTTCGCCACGAGTCCCCGGAAGATGAATGCGGTTTCTCGCTTTTATGAGAACTTCAATTACGATGCCCTGACTTTTGGGCTGGGAGACTTTAATCTCCGTCACCCAAGATCCACTCCGCCCAAGAGTTCTTTGCTTCAGGAATTCGCTAAGAAGGTCAAAACACCGGTCGTTTTAAGTAACCTCTACGACCTGAAGACGGCCAGAGGTGTGGAATGGAAAGGGGTTAAGCCTTATGTGATTAAGGAAGTGAATGGCATTAAAGTCGGCATCCTTGGGATTGTCCCGGATGATATCGTTTCCCTTACTCCCCTTGATAATCGCGTGGGTCTTTACGTTGAGAACATGGTCCAAAACACCCTTCGTTACGCCCGGCTCGTTCGCTCTCTTGGAGCGGAGCTGATCGTGGTCCTTACTCATCAGGGTATCCACTGCGGAAAAGAAATTGCAGAAGCAAAAAAACTCCCGCTTAAGAAAGTTAATTTTGAGCCGGAGAAATCTGATGTTTGCACCATGAATGGTGTCATGGGCCAGTATATCGATCGCCTTCCACCAAAACTTGTGGATGTCATCGTCGGGGGCAGGCACCATGAGAAGATGGCCAATATCGTGAAAGGTATGGTGATTCAGAGTGGTTTTGAAAATGGTCAAAGCCTGAGCTTTAGTGAATTTTTCTTTGATGGTAAAGGAAATCTCCTTCCTGAAAAAACGGTGGTTCATCAACCGGTCCTGATTTGCCATGATTTTTTTAAAGAAACTAAAGATTGCTATTGGGAAGATCCTTCAGTGGATCACACTAAGAGAGTGGCCGCGAGATTTCTGGGTCAGGAAGTAAAACCCGATGATAAAATGCGGGAGAAATTCAAGAAGTTCTTCGTTGCTCTTCAGGCAACTCCGGTTAAAAATCATGAAACCCAACATCTTCTGAAAGCTTTCAGTACTGACATCGTTCTCACTCCTTCCAAGAATACCCATTCACAGCTTGTGACCATTGAAATTAATGGGGGAGCATTGGAAAAAATACTTGAAGAGAAGTTTAACGCCGGAGAGACAAGCGGCTGGGCCCCCACAAGCTTTGTGATTCAGGAGAAGAAATTAAAACTTGAAATTGCCGGTCGTCCACTTGAAAGAGATAGAAATTACAAAATCCTAAGTGACCTCGAAACTCTTCAGAGTGATTTTGAACTCAAGCCCTACATCAATCATTCATTGACCCGGACTCATACGACACTTTCCTGGAATGAACTCGACTTCACAGATGAAGTGAACTCCTCCATGGCTTCTACTCAGCGGCAATAGGCCTTCTGACCTTCGCACTGGATACTCAGCCCTTTCTGGCAGTAGGCAAAGCTGTAATCCATGCGGCAATCAAAATTCTTTTCTTTTTTCTGGTAGTCTCTCCCGCGCCGGCAGGCCGGTTGATTTCTTCCCCCACAAGCGAGGCGACCGCAGTATTTGGGACCTTTTGAGCACCCATTGGGAATCTCATACCATCCTTCCTTACAGAGATGACAAATGGACGCAGAGACTTCTTCACATTCATCATTGATGCCGTGACAGACCTGATCCTTGCCTGGCCCGGGAGATTCTTCTTTTCCCTTGCTCATTGCTTTTGCCAGAAGAACAAAAGGTGGGGACTTCATCCCGGCAGAAGAAAGGTGAAGTTCCGCTTCAGGCGGGGAGAAGCCTGGAGTTTGAATCTCCCAGCTCACAAAATCTTTTTTCTTCAGAGTGAAGCTCAGCCTTAATCCACTCTCCATTTGGTCATACCGAAGATCACTAACTTCATCCCAGCTCAAAGGAGCTGGGTTGAGCATGACATCAGTGCAGCTGGTTTTAATATCCACGGTATTAATCTTGAGCTTCCCCTGCACTTCACCGGGGACATAAAAGAAAACGCAGTCCTTTTGCTCTTCAAAATTCTCATTCAGGATAAGAACCGAAAATAAATGCTGCCAGGAATCCCTGGGTTCAATGATGGTTTTCTTCTCTGGGTAAAATTCATGCCGTTCGATAATTTTGAAGGCCGAAGACCAGGGACCTGGCATGGGCAGAGCAAAGGTCAGGGCAGAGAAAATAAGAATCAGAGTCGCAATCATGGAAGCTCCTCATAACAGCGGAAGGCCACGGGAAACTTCATTTGCTGAGGATCTCCCTCCCAGGAATCCCGCAGCCCAAGTTCATGCCATTTTGCTGCTGCCGGGAAAAATCGAGAGGAGAGCTTCAGATTTTTCTTCGGCTCAATAAAATTCTCCAGAGATTCAGGAAAAAAACCCATTCCATAATGAATCCCCATCCATGAAACTGAGTCCGGAGTAAAGATTCGCTCCGGGCAGCCACTCACCTGGGCGAGCTGACAGTTCAGAGGAGTGAGTTGAAAGTCATCATTGATCCTCGCCGTCCCGAGGAAAGTTTTGGAGAGATCTCTCTGCCAGGGAGTCTGAGAGCGGACCACAATCTCTGGCCTAGGATTCTGAAGATCCACCGGCTGCATGGTGGCCGCATCGAAGAGTTTAGCCTCCAAGAGTCTTTTTCCGTAAAATGAGCAATAGTTTCTCTGCTCTTCGAGACTGAGTTGAGCCGGCCAGGGCCAAAGTTCCCGGTCAGCGAGGATTTCCTGAGCTCTCCCAGTGAGAATCTTCCACTCGTTGACCCGCTGATTGGAAACATAATGCTTATCAATGAAGATCTTCCGGTCAAAATTATCCCAGTTTAAACCCTGCTCTTTAGTTCTCTGACCATAGCCATAGATTCTTTCGGGAAGATAAGTGTCCCGGCAGGTATCCGTCAAAAGCACCGTCTGTGTCTCTCCGGGAAATTCCGCGATCTCAAGCTCAATTTTCATCCCGTCTCTCACACCCAGTTTTCCGGTTTGAGTGATGAGTTCGTAATAGCGGGGCTTCTCTGAATAAGCACTGATCGCCGGGAAACTCGGCCGGGCCCGGAGGTGATAAGTACGACCAAAGTACTCAATCTCCAGCGAGCGGGAATTCTCTTTGAGGCCACCGGCCCAGTAGCATTGCCAGAGATGGGGCTGACAACGGAAATAATCAGAACCAACCCGGGGAGAATACTTAATCTCGTCCGGACACTGGGGACCATTTTTGGGGAGGTAAGCTGCGCCGTCCTCCCAGAGCTTAAGCACCGCAGGCATGCCGGTCTTAATCACCTGAGTAAAAAGCTTCTCAGAGGGAGAAGTCGCAAATTGGATTTTTTTCGGAGGAGCTTCGGAGCGGAAGAAGAGGAAAAAGATCCCTATTGATGCGAGCGTCCCCAAGATCGCGATGATCTTTGGTATAATGGAAGTCCTAGAATCCCTTTTCACAGGATCAGGTTATATGAAATGGATCGAAGAAGTAAATAAGGAAGAAGGCCGCTACAACACGGTCTTAACTTTCAACGAATACATGGAACGGTTTGAGAAAAACCCGGGCCAGGAAATGAGACCCACCAACGTCTATCTCCGGGATATGTTCCAGCACTTTGGCCAAAACGGTGACGGAGGCTACAAGCTCTTCTCCCGGGACCATGCCGATGCTCCCCCCGTTCATGGTCAGGTGAAAACCCAGAAAAGAATCTACCAATACCTTCAGAACTTCATGGAAGAAGGCTTCAATAACAAGTTCATTCTTCTCGTGGGACCTAACGGTTCTTCCAAATCGAGTCTCATTAAAAAAATCATGCTTTCGGCCGAGGACTACGCCGCTACCGATGAGGGTGCACTTTATAGCTTCAGCTGGGTCTTTCCCATTGATACCTTCGTTAAAGGCTCTCTTGGTCTTTCCGGCAAAACTCTTTCTGACCGCAACGTGAATTCCTATGCCTTCCTCGAGGATAAGGATATCTCGGCCATTATTACTTCAGAACTTAAAGACCATCCTCTCCTTCTGATTCCGATCAAGGCCCGCCAGGAACTCATCCGCAAACTTTTAAAAGATGAGCCACAAAAACTCGAGAATATTAAAAAGACCTACCTCTACAATGGGGATCTCTCCCAGAGAAACCGTCTCATCTTCGATGCCCTCTTAAAAAACTATAAAGGGGACTTTGAAGAGGTCTTTAAGCACATCCGGGTAGAGCGCATTTTTATCAACCGCAGATACTCCACGGGGGCCACCACCATCGAGCCTCAGCTTCATGTGGATGCTAACCTTCAGCAGATCACCATGGACCGCCGGCTTGCCTCGCTACCTCCAAGTCTTCAGTCCCTGAATCTTTTTCAGCTCACAGGGGAAGTGGTCCTTGCTAACCGCGGGATCCTCGAATTCTCTGATCTTTTAAAAAGACCTCTGGATACGTTTAAGTACCTTTTGATGACGATGGAATCCAAGACCATCAACCTTCACGGAATCCTCACGGAGCTTGATATCTTTTTCATAGGATCTTCTAACGAGATTCATTTCTCAGCTTTCAAGCAGCATCCGGATTTTAATTCCTTTAAGGGACGGTTTAATTTCCTGCGAGTTCCCTATCTCATGAGCTTTGCTGACGAATCCAAGATTTATCTCGAGCAGATTCAGAATCTAAAAGAGGAAGCGAGCTTTGAGCCTCATGCCCTTTCTGCTCTTTGTCTTTGGTCTGTTATGACCCGCATGCGGGCACCGGTCGCCAAGAACTACCATGATGAGAAACTTGGAAAAATCGCCGAGGCCCTCTCTCCTCTAGAAAAAAGTCTTCTCTACGCATTTAACGAGACACCGGATACTTTTGATTCTGAATCCCGTCAGCTCCTTAAGATGGCTTCTGAAGAGGTCCATAACGAGTTCGACAATGATTCTATGTATGAAGGAAAGTTCGGGATCTCTCCCCGTGAAGTAAAACAAATCATCTATGAACTGGCCTATTCTCACAGGGCCGTGACCTTTGTGGAAGTCCTCGAGCATCTCACAAGTCTTAATGACCGTAAGTCTGAGTACGACTTCCTCAATATCTCTCCTCAGGGGGACTACCACAACACCAAGAGATTCATTGAACTTATCGAGACCTACTGCCTGAATATCCTCGACACTGAAGTCCGGGAATCTCTGGGCTTAGTGGATGATCGATCCTACGAGGACTACATCGCTAAATACATTCTTTCTATCAACGCTCTCATCAAGGGCGAAAAAGTGAAGAACAATGTGACGGGTAAATTCGAGAATCCGGATGCCTTTTTCATTAAAGAATTTGAAAGCAATGTGCACATGAGTGAAATGCCGGATCGATTCCGCTCAAACCTTATCGCCCGCCTTGGGGCCTACGCCCTCGATCACCGTGGTAAGGCTATCGTGTATTCAGATGTTTTTGAAGACCTGGTTCATCTTCTTCAGGAATCTTTCCGGAAAGAGCAGAAAAAGCTCATCGATAAGATCGCCAAGAATCTTGTTCTCTATCTTTCTGAAGAAAGAGAAAAGGTGAATCATAATATCTCCAAGGAAGTCCGGGAACTTATCAGCAAGATCACGGGTGAGATGCGGGAGAAGTATGGCTACTCAGAGAATGGGGCCATTTCCTCCCTTCAGTATCTGATCAAGATGAGGTATGACACTCAACAATGAGTGAAATCCAGAAATCCTTTAGCATCGAAAAATATGTCGTCACCCACACGGTGATGCCAGAGCACTCAGGTCTCCGGCTCGATCAATTCGTCCAGATCTGCATGCCCACTCTCTCCCGTCAGTTCTTAAAAAAGAAGATTGAAAAAGGAGATGTGGAGATCAGTGGAAGAAGATCGCCTCATAAGCCTTCAGTCAAAGTTCACGAAGGTGAAAAGGTCACCATCACCACTCACAACGACGGGATGATCGAAGATGAATACTGGCACGGTGAGGTCGTTCCCCGAGATGAAAAGCCCACCATTCTCTTTGAGGACGAAGGGCTCCTGGCGGTGAATAAACCTCCTTATATGATCACTCATCCCGCGGGAAAGAATCTCTTCTACTGCGCCACTGTTTTTTTTGAAACCATCTACAAGAAAACCATCCATTCCATTCACCGCCTGGACCGGGAGACCTCAGGAGTTCTCCTCCTGGGCAAAAACCCCAAGACCTCTCAGAAAGTCTCTTTTCTCTTTGAAGAAGATAAGGTGAGAAAGTGTTATTTCTTTATCGCTCACAAAAGAGAAAACGCCACCGCCTTCCCCTTTATTGCTAAAGAGAGAATGGACCGGGAAGAGGGTTCTGTTCCTCGTGGGATTATGTCCTGGTATCCGGAAGACTCAGAACTTGGAAAAGATTCTGAAACTCACTTTGAACTTCTGCTGGAAAAAAAGGGCTATGTCCTCGCCCTCGCCTTTCCTCTGACAGGTAGGCAGCACCAGATCCGGGTTCATGCCGCCTGCCACGGTTATCCTCTTTTAGGCGATAAGCTCTACTTTGGAGATCCCACCATTTTTATGCGCTTTAAAGATAATCTGGCGACCCCTGAGGATCATGAAAAGATGCAGATTCCAAGGCAGGCCCTCCATGCGGTTGCCCTGGAGATGACTTATCCAGAGGATCAACTCATAAGATTCATGGCCCCTCTTCCCAAGGATCTCGCGGGCTGGCTTGAGTCAGAACTCTCTCTTTCTCCAAAAGAAGTTGAAGAACTCATCCGGAATGGACTCACCGGTAAAATTGCCGATCACTGATAGGTATAAAGAAGACCGTACTTCATCGGTGACCAGAGGGGACGCCGAAGACCCTGAGACCCCAGCAGTTCTGAGGTCCAGTTGTTGCAAGTCCGTATGAGAGAATAGGTTCCGTGGGCCTCGTAGAAATTATCACTTGTACCGTAAGCCTTGGAGGAGATGAGAACTGGTTGATTATTTTTTCTTATAAAGCGGGAGCGAATCTCCCGGGAAAGCGCCAGGTATTTCTCCTGACTCATTTTAACTGACAGGCCCCCTAACCTTTCAGGATGAGATTGAAGGAAGTCCACATGAATGACGGGTTCACCGGGTAGAAGAAGAGCATCAATGGCCTTCATCACAGTGAGGTCATCCCATTCCGGGACCTCAAAATAAAAAGTCCGATCTCCCCAACCCAATTGAAACCATTCCCCGTGAGTCTTAAAGTCTTCCAGATCGAAAAATTCACTCCAATCGACGAGCTCATTTTTCAGGGGAAGAACAAGTCCCACATGGACATCGTTTGAGAGAAGAAAAACTTCAACCTCTGGAAGGGGATCATCTGAACCGATGATAATAAAGGAAGGCAGAGCAATGAGAGAAACAAGAGCGAGAAGACCGAAAAGAATCTTCAAGGACTTCATGAATCCTTCAAAAGCCCACGGACATAGGCGAGGACACCATCCGGGCCTTCGTTCTCGGGCCCTTCAAGAATAATGCGCGGCTTGTGATTGAGTCGATCCATGCAATGAAGAATATTGCTCACACCTACGGAATTATGGAAGAGCTCAAACATGCTCTCATCATTGGGAGCATCCCCGAAGAACCAACAGTCATCCTGTTTTTTACCTGGACGGTGTTTTTTTAAGAAATGCAGGACTCCTAAGTACTTTGAAATATCTCCGCACCAAAAATTGATGTGCACATTGGACTTAGAAAAATTGATCTTTTCCCGAGTCATAAATTCCATGACCTCATCCACCCATCGCTCTTCCATGAGATGAAACTCGATTGCCCTATCTGTCATGCGTCCGAAGCTATCGGCCGAGAGAGGGACATGAGGATAGTGATGCTGAAGCTGAGAAGTAAAAGTCTGGAGGCACTCGAGCTGAGCTTTGGTGACCAGTGGCTCATCAGCGATCTCCCCACGGTGATCCCGGTAGGTAATCACTCCCCCGCCTTCCATAATGCAGGCCTTGAGAGGGAAATGAGTCAGAAAGAAATGTCCCCACGAGAGGGATCGGCCGGAGACGATCACAAGTTCGTGACCGTGCTTAGCGATGAGTTCAATGAGTTCAAAGAACTCCCGGGTGAGTTCACCTTTTTTAGTGAGAGTTCCATCGAAGTCGGAGAAAAAAATCATGTTAGTTCCACATCCAGGAGACAAGGGCCGCAACGTAATCGGAATTGGCCCCGAAGTCCTTATTGCCTTCAACGTTTAAGATCACGCGGTCATTCTGTGCTCCCGGAAAGGGAAGACTTGTTCCAAGAGTTAAAGAAGAAGAGTAAACAAACTCACTGCTTTGGTTATCGATCTTGATTCCATTAG
>CAZPFM010000072.1:6971-8513 GCA_964585845.1 uncultured Bacteriovorax sp. | reverse complement strand
TTATAGCTAATACCATCGGTCACTCTGAGATTCTCTTCGCTGATGATTTCTTTAGGCAATGGAATCAGCATCCTAACCGGGTCTTTGTTGACCTTGGATCCCCTTCTACCATCTCCACGAATTTGACTTTAAGCGACGGGCTTTTCCGCCTCGAAGACATCTTCCGTGAAGGTGCTGTTGTTGAGGGTCAAAAGCAGAAGCAGATTGATCTTGCTCGTGCTGCCATGCTCACCATCACTCACAAAAGAAAGGCCCTTCTCGAGGATAAAATCCTTAAATCCAAGGCCCTTCTCACTCCTCAAAACACGACGGACGTGAGATACCTCTAGTCCTATGCAGACCTACAAAATCGGTACCCGTGGCTCGCTTCTGGCGGTCACACAGTCCACTCTCATGAAAAATGAACTCGAGGCCTTAAGCGGACATAAGTTCGAACTCGTTCTCATTAAAACTCAGGGAGACCAGATCACTAATAAGCCTCTCTGGCAGCTTGAAGGAAAAGACTTCTTCACTAAGGAGCTCGATGAAGCCTTGCTAAAAGGTGAAGTCGATCTTGTGATCCACTCCTATAAGGATCTTGGATCTATTCGGCCGGAAGGAATCAAGCTCGGAGCTATTACCCAGAGAAAATTTGCCCACGACATTCTTCTTATTCCTGAGGAGAACATCGCTAAGCTCAAAGATTTCACTGGGGAATTCATCGTGGGAACTTCATCCCCCCGCCGGATCGTCAACATCCAGAAAAAGCTCAAACAATTTCTTCCTCTCGGGCAACCTGAAGCCGTGAGCGTTCGCTGTGAAACACTTCGTGGTAACGTTAACTCCCGGATTCAAAAACTCCGGGATGGTCAGTACCACGCTATCGTTCTCGCCCTGGCTGGGATTGAGCGTCTGGCGACTGGCGAGGGCTCAAAAGATGAAATCGCTTCCCTTCTGAAAGGTCTTAACTTCATGATCCTTCCTCAGTCGATCTTTCCTTCGGCCGCTTCTCAGGGCGCTTTAGGGATCGAACTTCTGGAAGGACGGACTGATGAGGGAAAGCTTCTTTCTATCGTCTCAAATCTTAATCACGAAGGAACAATCGAAGAGATCAAAAGGGAGCGCAAAGCCTTTAAGGAATATGGAGGCGGCTGCCACCTCGCCGTGGGAATCCACGTAAAAAAGATTGGCCCTCATTTTCTTCACGTTCATAGCGGTGAAGTCGATGAAAAACCTATTGAGATAAAAACCCTCGAAGGACAAAACCTTCCAATACTTCCCTCTGAGAAAAAAATCTTCATCGGTCTTCCTCCGGGTGAAAAAACAGATGCGGTCTACGACGAATTTCTCTTGAAGACTTCCCTAAAAGACTCCGTTGATCTTTCGGGGAGCAATGTCTTTTTCACTACCCGCTACGCCCTCGATACACTTAAGAACTCTCCGTCCCATGAATCTCTATGGGCCGCTGGCTCCAGGAGTGCTGAGATTCTTGCTAAGAATGGTTTCTGGATTAATGGAACCTCTGACTCCCTGGGAACTGAAGAACTTAAGGCCCTGAAAGAA
>CAZPFM010000072.1:0-6961 GCA_964585845.1 uncultured Bacteriovorax sp. | reverse complement strand
AAAGAATCTAAGGCCCTTAATCTCATGAAAGATCTCTCTTCTGGGTGGAAGACCCTCACTCATCCTGACTCCCAGAGTGACCTGGGAGAAGTCATCCCGAGTTACTCCCGAACTGAAAAAGAAGTGCCTGGTGAGTATGATGAAAGACTTCGTTCGGTGGGTGCGTGTTTCTGGACAAGCTTCCCTCAGTACCAGTCTTTTATAAAACGCTTTCCATTTCTTAAGACCTCCCTTCACTTCTGTGGTCTTGGAAAGACCTGGCAGGAATTTACTAAAAACGAAGTCCTGGTGACTCCACTTGCCTCCATGCAAGACTTCTATGACCTCAAAGGATAAGTATGAACTCCGAAGAACTTTTTAAAAAATCCCTTCAATTTGTTCCAGGTGGTGTTCACTCGCCCGTACGCTCTTTTAAGGGACTTCATACCACTCCCCGCTTTATCAACCGTGGGGACGGCGCCAAGATCTGGGACGAAGAAGCCAAAGACTATATTGATTTTTGCATGAGCTTTGGTCCTCTCATTCATGGTCACAAAGATCCGGAGATCAAAGAAGCGATCGTGAAAGCTCTGGAAAACGGCTGGACCTTCGGTGCCTGTGAAAAATACTCTTTAGAGCTAGCTGAGTTTATCGTGAACTCCATCTCCTATATCGATCAGGTCCGCTTCGTGAACTCCGGAACGGAAGCCGTGATGACGGCCGTTCGCCTGGCCCGGGGAATTACGGGAAGAAACAAGATCATTAAGTTTAACGGCTGCTACCATGGTCACCTCGATGCCATGCTCATTAAGGCGGGCTCAGGTCTTGCCGGCACGGCAGAAGCTTCCAGTAAGGGAGTGACTCCAGAGCAAGCAAGCGACACTCTTATTTGCGAGCTTGGAAATCTTGGGGAAGTGGAAAAGATATTTAATGACCATCCTGATCAGATTGCGGCCATCTTTATTGAGCCTCTTCCTGCCAATAACGGTCTTCTCATTCAGGAACAAGCCTTTCTCCAGGGTCTGCGGGATCTTTGTAACAAGCACTGCGCTTTACTTGTCTTTGATGAGGTCATCTCCGGCTTCCGGATAGGCTTTGGTGGAATGGCAGAAAAGACTAAGATCTATCCTGATCTTGTGACCTACGGGAAAATCATTGGCGGTGGAATGCCGGTGGGTGCCGTTGCTGGTCCTAAAAAATTCATGGAATTCTTGGCCCCGGTGGGTCCGGTTTACCAGGCAGGAACTCTTTCTGGAAACCCAGTGGCCATGGCCGCAGGTTTGGTAAACTTAAAGAAGCTCACTCCTTCTGCTTACGAGAAACTCGATAGTGATTCAGGTGCCATCGTTTCACTTTTTCAGGAGTGGATGGATAAGAATGGATTTGAGGATTATCAGATCATTCGTTATGGATCTCTTTTCTATCCAATCTCCACGAAGAAAAAACTCGTGAACATCCTGGATCTGCCGCAGAATATGGGTGAGCGTTTCAAGAAGCTCTTCGAAGTTCTTTTAAACAAGGGAATCTATCTCGCGCCCAATGGATATGAAGTCGGATTTGTTTCTCTGGCCCACGGAAAAGCGGTTCAGGATGAATTAAAGTCGAGGTTATGGAACTAAAGACACGTCGCTGGTTCTATTTACTCACCCTCCTCTGGGTCCTTCTCCTTCTCATCCTGGGAAGCTGGTGGCTCTATCTTGTCTTCCAGCTTCATGAAACTCTTTCTGGTCTAAACCTTCCGGAACTCACAAGCCAGGAGCGCTTTGTGAATATGATCCGCTGGGAAGGTCTCTTTTTCTTTCTCCTACTTGTGATGCTCGGCGGATCTTTATTCATCATGTACTTCCGGGACATGAGAAAATCCAAAGGGCTCCAGGTTTTCTTCTCCTCTCTCTCCCATGAACTTAAAACGCCTCTGGCCAGTATGCGTCTTCAGGCCGAGGTCATTAAGGATCTTATCGAAGATGAGGAGCACTCCCATGAACAGCTCTCAAATCTCACCGGCAGACTCATCGAAGACACTCATAAGCTTGAATCCGAATTTGAAAAAACCCTCCAGCTCTCCCGGATTGAACAGGACGCTCCCCTCACTTTGAGTTCCATCAGTCTTGAGCGCTACCTCAAACACCATAAACTCAAGCTTAAATCCAAAATCTTAGAACTCCATCTCGCCCCTGATGCCGATGAGGTCCTGGGAGATGAGCTTGCCCTCAACGTGATTTTCCGCAATCTCTTTGAAAACACCCAAAGACACAATCCTGAGACGGAGCGAATCACCATCACGACCTTACGAAAGGGCAATATTGTTGAACTCCTCTACGATGATCATGGGCAGGGATTTAAGGGAGACGCGAGGAAACTAGGAAGTCTCTTCTATAAATTTAATTCCACCAAGGGCTCAGGTCTTGGCCTTTATCTCATAAAAAACCTCATGGAAAAGATGCAGGGAGAACTCCGGATTTCTAATTCCCCAAGGCTTCTTCTTCAACTCAACTTCCTCTCACCTTTCGGAGGAAACGATGAGTGAACTCTCCGTTTTACTGGTGGAAGATGAGGCCAATCTTGGCCAGACTTTGCGGGACTATCTTCGTGCAAAGAAATTTGATGTGGAGCTTGCGGCGACTGCAAAAGAAGCCAGGGAGCTATTCTCCCATCAAAAATTTGCCATCGCCATTCTCGATATCGGTCTACCCGATGGCTCCGGGATGGATCTGGCCCGTGAGTTTCGAAGCCTGCGCAAAGACTGTGTGCTTCTCTTCTGCACGGCCCTGAATGATCCTGCCCTAAGAGTCGAAGGACTCGAGATTGGAGCGGAAGACTATGTCACTAAACCATTTGAACTCAAAGAGCTCACTCTGCGCCTCGATCGCATTTTAAAAAGCCGACAGCTGGGGCTTAAAAACCCCGATGAGTACCGCTTTGGAAAGTTAAAGTTCTGGCCCAAGCGCTTTGAGATTGGAGACGCTGAGGGCGATATATCTCCTCTGGGTCAGAAGGAATGCGCGATCCTTGAGATGCTTCTTGAGAAAAAAAATGAAGTCGTTGCCAGAGAGGAAATGATCGAGAGCATCTGGGGAGAAAACGCTTTTCCGAGTAATCGAACAATTGATAATTACATTGTAAAACTTCGCCGTTGGGCGGACTCAGATCCGGATTCGGGTCTTAAGATCACTTCGATCCGAGGGATCGGATATAAATTGGAATGGAGAAACTAATGGGCATCTTAGAGAATCGTGGTTCAACTCTTCCGGTATGGTTCATGCGACAAGCAGGACGCTACCACTCTCACTATCAGGGAATTAAAAAGAACTCGGATTTCATGACCATGTGTAAAAATCCGGAACTCGCTACTGAGGTGACTTTGGGGCCCATCCAGGATTTTGGCTTCAACGCTGCTATCCTCTTCTCTGATCTTCTCTTTCCCTTAGAGCAACTTGGACTTGGTCTCTCTTACCTCTCCGGTCCTCCGACTCTTGAATGGCATCTTAACTCTACGGAAAAGATAAAAGATCTTAAAGTTACTAAACCCGCCAAAGAATTCTATGCCTTTCAGGGTGAGGCCTGCAGACTTCTTCGAGAAAGATTGCCGAAAGATGTAACTCTCTTAGGCTTTGTGGGCGCTCCTTTCACACTTTATACCTATGCGGTTGAAGGCTCTCACGCCGGGAATCTTGTTTCTGCCAAAAAAGGACTCTTTGACGGACGCTGGGATGCCTTCACTAAGCTTCTCATCCCTGAGGTCATTGAAGAGATGGTGATCCAGGCCGAAGGCGGAGCCGATGCAGTTTGTCTCTTTGATACGGCCGCTGGTGAACTCTCACCAGGGGACTATGATGAAATCGTGGTGCCAAAGATTCACGAAATCCTCCAAGGTTTTAAAGAAAGATGCCCTGGTAAGAAAATCATTTATTATTCTAAGCACACTCAGATTGCTCACATGAAATGCCTTAACTTCGATCTCATCGATGTTCTCGGTGTGGACTGGCGCTGTGATCTCGTCGAGGTTCAGAAGATCCTCCCGGCCCATGTATTCATTCAGGGTAATCTTGATCCGGCATGGCTCCATCTTCCTTGGGAGATTCTCGAAAGGAAGGCGACAAAGTACTACGATGATCTTAGAAAGCGCGGGCTGGATTTTAGTCGCTGGATCGCAGGCCTAGGCCACGGAGTTCTGATCCAGACGCCGGAAGAGAATGTTCGTGGACTTGTTAAATTGATTCAGAGTCAGAAGACCTGATCTACATCCCTAAGAAATAGTCCTGCTCCATCCCTGCTTCCTGAAGCTTTGGCATACAGGCAGGGACGAGTCCTGTGAAGGTTAAGCGACCATTCTTCTGGACGGCGAGATCTTGCTGAAGAATCCGGTCTCCTTCCATTCCGGAGACCTCTGTGATCTGTGAGATCACACGTCTTCCGTCTTTTTCCCGGCGAACCTGGATGATAAAATCGATGGCCGAACTGATCTGATAGCGCAAAGCCTTCAAGGGCACATCATAACCGGAAAGATAATAAAGATTTTCCAGGCGCATGAGGCACTCCCCAGGGGAGTTCGCATGGACCGAAGTCATGGATCCTTCGTGACCCGTATTCATGGCCTGGAGAAGATCGAAGACTTCCCCCCCTCTCACCTCACCCACAATAATACGATCCGGTCGCATCCGGAGTGTGTTCTTAAGGAGCTCGCGGATGCCGAGACCATCCGGTCTTGCTTCGAGTCGCACCACATCTGGAAGGTTAAATTTTAACTCCCGGGTATCCTCGACTGTGATGATTCTCTCCCGGGGAGATACTTCCTGCATGAGAAGATTCAAAAGAGTGGTCTTCCCAACTCCGGTTCCGCCTGAAACCACGAAATTGATCCGGGCCTTGATGGCGAATTGGAGAAAGTCCACCCAGTCAGGGGTCAGACCAAAGATGCCCGGAGAGGTTTCGAACTTCTTGATGGTCTGGGAATGTTTTCGCACAGTGATGGCATGAGTGGTAGCGGTGTAGCCCTGATGGATGAGATTTACCCGGCTGCCATCAGGTAGGATGCCGTCGAGGACCGGATTTTTCATATCAAAAGACTTTCGATTATATTTAGCGGTATCCAGACAGAACTCTTCGATCTCATTTTCGGTGAACTTCGAATCAAGCCGGATGATGTCACCGTCTTTTTCGATATAAACACTTTCGCTTCGGTTGATCATGAGTTCGGAGACCCCGGAATTCTTCGAGAGCTCTTCACAGAGTTTCCAGATGCGATTATTCATTCTTAAACCTTTTCGTAAAGAAAGATGTCATCTTCAGCAATGCTCGAACCGTAGGCCAGAAGATTATCATGCATAAGCTTTCGATCCCGGTCGGCCATCGAATCATAGATATCAGAAAAGGATTTCCCCTGAACCACAGCATTCGTGAGTGTCTTTTCTCCGAGTCCCTGGACTAAGTGGGAAAGAGTCAGGATCAAAAGGTCGAGGCGCTGACTTCTTCCCTGAGTGAGCTTAAGAGCTTTTAGAACGGAGGATTTTGAGATCTCGATCTCAAAGAACCGGTTACCCTCCACTTGCTGCAGATTGAGTTGAGCGAGCTTAAGGTAAAAGCCTAACAAGAATATTCTCGAGTTACTCTGAACTCCGTGCCCTTGAAATTCCTGTTCAAACTGAATCAGGTCTTCGACCAGACTCATGTCAGTTTTAAGTGGATAGTGACCATAGATGGCCTTACTGACGTAAAGACTGGCGACACGATTCCGGAAGTTATTCCATCCCTGGGCGAGCATAGTCTTTTCCAGACCTCTTCCATCATCAAGATGCTTGAAAGATTTTTCGAGCATGGAGTAGAGGGCCTTATTGGGTCGCAGAATGTTGAAAACCGCCGAGGGCTCTACCTGTCCAGAGAGATTGGACTTTAAAAGTGTCACAAACTCCTGGGGAAGTTTAACGTAGATTAATCGTAGCTCTTTCATATGTCCGACTAGTTTGATCTGCTCAATGCAATGGATTCATCTCTATTTAATCACGAAGACAGTCTAGTTTAAAGGGGCTTGCTTGCTCTCTCTCCCCTTTTAACGTTTAATAGATTCTGTATGAATCTTCCGGTCTATCAGTTTCTTAATCTCAACGCTTCGAATATCGATGATCTCGAGACGCTTATTAAGCCCGAGCTCAATTTCCGCACCCCCTGCGTGATCAATCTCCTGGAGCTTGACCCGGATCTTCAGCGGGAGACCATCGGGCTCATCGAGAACGCTTTCACTTCGGTGAATTCTTCCTTTCTCTTTCCCTATCCGGTTTATCTCATCACCGTTCACGAGCCGAGTATCACCCGGATGCCGGTGGCCGGGAAGATCGAGCATCTTCCGAAGTTTTTTAACCAAAGAGAATCCCGCCTTAATGTGAAAGAGAGTCATATCCTGAGTAAGAATCGACTCCTTCAGCAGGAGATTAGGAACACAGATCCTTACCAGAACCGGGAAGAACTTGAGCGCTACGCAAACTATCACCGTCAGCTTTTTGCCGGTGAGGAAGAAAGACGGTTTTTGCGGGAGCTTCTCACCCGCTTACTCAACGGGGTAAAAGTTGGATAATAAAAAAAATCAGGATGATGTCCGGGGCTTTGAGGAATTCATCGACGCTGAGGCCGATAAGTCCTTCATGGGAAAACCTCAGGGAACTAAGCGCGAGACAAGTTTTGAGAGCTTTACCTTTCTTTCAAATGATGGAGAGCGCTTAAACCGCGTAAAGAATCTTCTTTCAGAGAAACTTCCTTTCCTTTCCAAATATGGCCAGGGAGAGCAGCTCTTAGAGAGACAGAAAGAAGAGATCGCTGATCTCAGAGAAAAGATCTTCACCGTCTCCGATCAGAAGAATTCACCTTACCGCAGGTCGCTGGCAGAAATCTTCGACTCTTTCTACCGTTCAACTGATTCTTAGTTTTTTTTCTGATTCAAAAGAATGGGACCGCCCACGTGCTGGAAATCCTCCGGTGACATATCATCAAT
>CAZPFM010000071.1:0-8591 GCA_964585845.1 uncultured Bacteriovorax sp. | reverse complement strand
CGCACCATCATCACTCAGATCTCCAACTGGCTTCGCTCTAAAGGATGTGAGATTCACTACAACTCAAGAATTGAGAAGCTCATCATTGAAGATGGTAAAGTCATCGGTGTTGAAACTCACACGGGTGAAAAATTTTATTCCGACCATGTGGTTCTTGCCACTGGCCACTCAGCCAAAGAACTCTATCAGCATCTAGAAGAATCTAAGATTGCCATGAAGCCCAAGGATTTCGCTGTAGGTGTTCGGGTTGAGCATAACCGACGCTACATCGACTCAAAGCAACACGGGGAGTTTTGCTCTTCTCCACTCCTTGGCTCCGCCCGATACCGCTTAAGTTATCACGATAAGTGGACAGACCATGGGGTCTATAGTTTCTGCATGTGCCCTGGCGGTTACGTTCTCTCCTCAGGAACAGAGGCAGACGGCATTGTGGTCAATGGGATGAGTAACTTTGCCCGGAATTCACCCTGGTCCAATGCAGCCTTGGTGGTCACCGTTAAATCCGGAGAAGACCTTGAGAAAGAAGGTCTTATGAGCGGGCTTGAATTTCAGCATTCTATTGAACAGAAGGCCTATGCCCTCTCAAAGAAATACGCCACTGGGAGGGAGCTCCCGGCCATGACCATCAAAGAATTCATGGATGGAAAACTCAATGATAAACCACTGCCAGTGACCTCAAGCCCCTCGGGAGTCTTTAAAGCAGACCTTCGCGAAATTTTTCCAAAGTTTATTATTGAGCATCTCAAAAAAGGGCTCAAAGAATTCGATCGTTCTATTCCAGGGTTTGTTCACGATGAGGCTTTGCTGATTGCCCCGGAAACGAGAACCTCAGCGCCTCTGACAATTCTCAGAGATAAAGAGACCCTTCTTTCAACCTCTCATGCCCAGCTCTATCCTTGCGGAGAGGGCGCAGGGTACGCGGGAGGAATAACTTCTGCAGCCGTGGATGGAGTGAAGTGCGCGATGAGTATTATTTCTCACTCAGTGCTCTAGTGAGCAAAAAAGTTCTGGCAGGGACTGACTATGATTCTTGGCAGGCAATAGTCCTTCAACCACTTGATTTAGCATGGGCACACTAGAAGGGCTTATGATGAATCCATGGACGAAGATTATAAGTTAATTATCACCATTATTCTCTTAGCGATTCTAGGCGCAATTGTGTTCGTCATCGCCATTCAAGTGATTTCACTCCTCCACGACTTTGTGGACTTCGTTTTTCGAAGCAAAACACCTCGGGTTTTCAAGATCGCTACTCCTTGTAAGGAACTGTGGAGTGAGTTCGAAGGGGATTCAAAAATAAGGTTTTGTAATCTTTGTAAGAAGAATGTCCACAATGTCTGTAAAATGTCTCGAAGAGAGCGGAACAATTTACGTCGTCGTATGGAGGAGGGTGAAAGGGTGTGTATCTACATAGAGCCAAGTTTCATAAGAAAAGCCATAGGCTTTTATACTCTTTGCATCGTCTCTTTATGTTCATTCATTGGTTTCTCATTCGACCAGGCCAATTCAAAAGTTTGGGACGGGTCTGCTGGGGGCGCAATGCCGATTTCGGAGGCTCAATTTTCTGATTTCACGAATAGCAATTCGGATAAATAGCTCATTTGCTTCTCATTGAAGGCATTAATAATTTTGATGACTTAAGTCGTTTTGATCATGAGTTCATCGTTAATAAAACCAAACTTTGACTCGCCATTTCCCTCTCGGGCAAGTAAACTCACGCCCATTCGCACACATTCTTAAGGATAGACATGAAGCTCAAGAACATTGCCATCGTGGCCCACGTTGACCACGGTAAGACAACACTCGTTGATGAACTCCTCAAACAATCGGGCCTTTTCTCCGCTCACGAACAAATCACTGAGCGAGTGATGGACTCCGGCGAACTTGAAAAAGAGCGCGGGATTACAATTAAAGCTAAAAACTGTGCCATCCGCTGGAAGGACACAAAGATCAATCTTCTGGATACTCCGGGACACGCCGACTTCGGTGGAGAAGTTGAACGCTCTCTTATGATGGTGGATGGGATCATGCTCCTCGTGGATGCTTCTGAAGGTCCACTCCCGCAGACTCGTTTCGTTCTCTCGAAAGCTCTCGAGCGTAACATCCGTGTTGCCGTCTTCATTAACAAAGTCGACCGTCCCGATGAGCGAATTGATGAAGTAAAATCCGAAGTGGAAGATCTTCTTCTTGAACTTGCTTCCCAGTCGGGAAAAGACATCGACCTTGATATCCCATTCCTCTACGGTTCTGGCCGAAATGGATATGCTTCTGACGATAAGAATCGCCGGGAAGGAAGCCTTGAGCCGATGCTCGACTTCTTCGTCTCTGACTACTATCCGGATCCAGATGTGGATAAGGAAGGTCCGGCCCAGCTTCTCGTGACAAACCTCTCTTACTCAAACTACCTCGGCTCTCTCATGGTAGGTCGAATCCAGCGTGGAGTGATCCAGAACGGAAAACAACTCGCTCACATCCCGGCCGATGGTAAAGTAAAGAACTTCAAAGTGACTTCACTTCAGATCTACGATGGTCTCGGTATGGCCAACGTGGAGAGTGCAGAAGCAGGTGAGATTGTTATCATTTCCGGTCTTGAGCACGGAGACATCGGTGATACCCTCGCGGCCACTGATAAGCCTGAAGCTCTAGAGCGGATCACTGTTGAACCTCCTACGGTTTCCGTTCAGGTTTCCGTTTCGACGTCTCCTATGTCCGGACGGGAAGGGGAGTATCTTACTTCAAGAAAACTCGAAGAATTCCTCATCGATGCGATTCGAAAGAACGTGTCTCTTAAATACGAAGAAACTAATGACCCGAAGGTCTTCATTCTTAAGGCCCGGGGTGAACTCCAAGTTGCCGTTGTGTTCGAAGAAATTCGTCGCGCGGGCTTTGAGCTCATGATTGCTCGTCCCCAGGTTATTACCAAAGAAGTTGATGGGCAGCTCATGGAGCCATTCGAGCGTCTCGTTCTCGACGTTCCAGATGAGTCTACTGGTGCCATCACTGAAAAGATGGCGGCCCGTAAAGGCTCCCTTCAGGCAATGCAGCCATTCGGAGAAGGCCGCACGCGTATGGAATTCCATGTTCCTTCACGTGGGCTCATCGGATACCGATCTACGTTCCTCACAGACACGAAAGGTCAGGGTCTCATGTCTTCTTACTTCGTGGGCTATGAGCCTTATGTTGGTAAGATGCTCGCCCGAACCAATGGTGCTCTCATCTCCGATCGCGCTGGGAAGATCACTCCTTATGCTCTTTTCAACCTTCTCTCTTCAGGTCGTCAGTTCGTTCTTCCGGGAGAGCAGACATATGAAGGTCAGGTTGTGGGTGAGCATACTCGTCCAAATGATCTGAACGTCAACATCTGCCGTGAAAAGCACCTCTCGAGTGTGCGGACTGCTGGTAAGGATGAGAATATCATTCTTCCTCCGATTCCTTCCCGGACCCTCGACTGGGCCCTGGACTGGATCGATGATGATGAGTGGGTTGAAGTGACTCCGAAGAGTATCCGTATCCGTAAAAAAGAGCTCAATTCTAATCAGCGTTCTGTCGTACGATAAAAACCAACCAGATGAGGCGAGTACCAACTTGCCTCATCTTCTTTTTTTTCTTCTCTAATACCCCGCAAATCCGTCCTCTCCTCTCTGGCATCACATTCGCTACTCTAAGAAGCAACATGCTAAGGAGGGCATATGATCACATTTCTAGTCGTGGTTGGTTTTGCAACGGGAGTTTATCTCGGTCTGCGAAGAAAAAATCGCCAGATCCACCGCCCGAGAATCACCCATTAAGAGAGGTCACTATGAAATTAATCCTTTCACTCAGTCTGGGGATGAGCTTTGCCTATGGGGCAACTCCCGCAGAAGTAGACGTCAAAACGACGCCACCCACTTTTCAGTACGAAGAGTATGAACCTAATGATGGTTCTGCCCGTCCAGGCAATCCAGGAACTTTTACTTCCAAAGGGCCAAAGTCAAATGTGCCTGAAACCAATTTGGAAATGAAGAACCATCCTAAACCAAAGGCCAATCAGGAAATGCAGGCCGAAGAAGCTGAATTTGATGACGAGGTATTGAAATGAAGTATCTTTTAATGACGATGATGATTTTTTCTTCTTTCTCGGTTTTCGGGGATACGGGAGAATCAGCAGTCCCGGAGTCAAATCTCTCCAATGAAGCTTATCCTACAGGTGGACTTCTTAAGAGGCGAAGTAATGATCTAGGAGGGAAGGATCTTCTTTCTACTGAACAGACTTCCAGTCAGAAGCAGGAGGCCACGGGGGAAGAGCAGACCGAGAAGAAACAGCTCGATATGAAAGCTGGGTACGTTGACCCGGTTTCTGATATTCCGGCCAATGAGGTCTTCGATGCCGCCCTCTCGCAGGGAAAGACTCAGACAGGACCTTACGATACGACTGTTCAGGAAGTTCAAGCCGAAGAAGCCCCTGAGGAATAGAGCTTTTAAAGATTCTGGCATCTTTTTCCGATAAGAATATCGGAGGGGGATGCCATGAAATTTCTTATTCTTGGAATTGTCTTAGCGACAACGAATGTTTTTGCAAAAGATAATCTTCGATCCTTTCAGGATGAGCTTCTCTCTGAGGTGAATTCTGAAATTCAAAATGATGACTACCGCTTAAAGAAAAAAGCATCTTTAGGCCGGGGGCCAGCTTCTGTGAAAGAAGTCCAGCACCCCCGGTTTGAATCAGCTCCCAAGGTCGACAAGAATGTCAGACAGACAGGTCTTGCCGACTGGTGATTAATTTCGATCAAGAATCTTATTGAAAAAATCTACAGGTATTGGGAAGAAGGTCGTGGAGCTTCCGTTAGTTCCCGCAATCTCGCGCATCGTTTCCAGATAGCGCAGAGTGATCGCATCTTTCTGTGATCCAAGCACTTCTGCAGCTTCAGATAGTTTTTGCGCTGCCTGGAATTCACCATCAGCCGAGATAATCTTTGCTCGTTTCTCTCGCTCAGCTTCTGCCTGCTTGGCCATAGCTCTTTGCATTTCAAGAGGAAGATCGATGGCCTTGACTTCAACGTTAGTGACCTTAATCCCCCATGGTTCAGTGAGTTCGTCGAGAATTTCCTGAAGTCGTACGTTGATCTTATCTCTGTGGGCAAGAATTTCATCGAGTTCATACTGACCGATGACTGAACGAAGAGTGGTCTGAGCGATCTGAGCAGTCGCGTGGTAGTAGTTCTCGACTGCGATGATGGCGTGCTGAGGATTACTCACCTTAAAGTAAACAACACCGTTTACTTTAAGAGTCACGTTATCCTTGGAGATGATATCTTGAGAGGGAATATCCATAGTGATGAGTCGAAGATCTACTTTGATCATCTTCTCAAGACCGGGAACCAAAAGAATAAGACCTGGGCCCCGTACACCGGAAAATTTACCAAGCCGGAGGACAACTCCACGCTCGTATTCGTTGAGGATTTTTACGGCACTAAAGATAATAAGTGCTGCAAAAATAATAAAAGGTAAAAACGTCACTGACATATGGACTCCTTAATGGATGGACTTGATTTTAACGACTAGATTCTCTGTTTCTGCTTCAATGACTTCTGCTTTATCACCTGGAGAAAACTCCTCTTCAGACTTATATTTCCAGAGTTCTCCTCTAACTTTGATCATTCCAGTAAGACCCTGAACTTTGACTACGACACCCTGAACTCCTACCGGTAGAAAAAAACTTGGATTAAGCTTCTGTTTTTTTGCATCTTTAATGAGGTACCAGGCAATAAGTCCCACAGACACTGTCACGCCGGCCAGGGTGGAAAGAAGGACAGGGTACTCGATACTGATGAAGCCTTCGTCTCCTTTAAAAAGAAAAAGAGAGCCGAGGATAAAGACCGCAAGCCCCGCCAGGGTCAATAGACCATAGCTCACGACAAAGATTTCCAGGATCAAAAGTCCCACTCCCAGAATAATAAATCCTAGGGATCCCCAATGTAGAGGGAGGACCTGAAAGGACATGGCCGCAAGAATTAAGAGAGTGAAGCCGATGGTTCCGGCGACAAACCCTCCCGGCGCTTGAAACTCAAAATAAATGAGTGCGACACCCAGAAGGAAAAGAAGATAGGCGAGTTCAGGATTGGCGAGAACCGCTAAAATACTCTGACCGATATTCGGAGCAGCTTCCAGGACCTGAGGAGAGTCAAGTTTAAGAGTCATCTCCTTACCCTTTACACGGATAGATTTACCCTCAAGTTTCGAGATGAGATCTTTGCGGGAGGAGCTTACTCCATCAATAAACTTAAGCTTGATGGCCTCTTTATCAGTAAAGGACTTTGCTTCCCTGATCATTTCCTCAAAAGGTTTAGGATTGCGTGATCTCTCTTCGCTTAAGGAGCGCACCATGGCCGAAAGATCATTTAAAGCCTTTTTTCTTCCATCACTTTCCTGAATGTCTCCTCCAAGGCCAATGGGGGTTGCCGCCCCCATATTGGTACCTGGACTCATGAAGATAAGATGAGCGGCTGAAGCCACGATAGCTCCGGCGCTTGAAGCAGATGCACCCTCGGGAGTGATCCAGACGATAACTGGTGAGTCTGAATTACCTATAAGAGTAATAATATCTTTGGTCGTGGAAACTAATCCCCCCGGGGTGTTGAGTTCGATGAGAATAGCTTCGTTTGAACTTCCGCCCCGGAAAGTCTGTTTGAAATAGTCGTAAGTGGCAGGAGTGATCGCGGAGTCAACTGTGAGAACTTTGATGTTCTTCACGACATAATCCTCCGCTTGAGCGATGAGAGGCAAAAGGCTCAAGACAAAGAGGCCAAGATACTTTAAAATAGATTGTCTTCCCATGAGTTAAGACTAGTTAATTAATCAACCCCGGGCCAGTAAAAAGGGTTTCTATGGCAATGCAAAATCTAACCTTCTACAAAGGTATCATTCTTAACCCATTGAATGATACGAAGTGCGAATTTTATGAAGATGGTCTACTCGTCGTTAAGGGTGGAATCATTCAGGATGTGATGACATTTTCTAAAGGTCAAAAGAAGTACCAGGATCAAATCAGCAAGAAAAATTTTAAAGACTTTGGAAATAGTCTCATCGTTCCCGGTTTCTACGATATGCATTTTCATTGGGTCCAGGATGATGTTCGGGAAATGCCAAAAGACTCTCTACTTGAATGGCTGGATAAGTATACCTTTCCCACTGAAATGCGTTTTGCCAAAAAAAGTTATTCAACTAAAAAAGCAAAAACATTCTTCAAAAGAATCGTAACGACCGGCACACTTGGTGGTGCCTGCTACAGCTCCATTCATGAGCATGCTGTGGAAGCGGCCATGAAAGTGGCTAAAGGAGACTTTCTCATCGGGAATGTTCTCATGAATATGAATTCTCCGAAGGAACTCACCCAGACCGATAAAGATTCACTGGACATCACTGCTCGGCTGATTAAAAAGTTTAAGGATCGCTACATCTTTACTCCGCGCTTTGCGATCTCCACCTCACCAGAGGTGATGAAAAAGGGGAGTGCACTTGCAGACCGCGCCGGTTGCTTTAAGCAAAGTCATCTCTCCGAAACCCCTGCGGAAATCGACTTCGTTCTCTCTCTATACAGAAAGATTCCCGGCTTTGAAAAGGTGAAGAGCTATACGGAGATCTATCAGAAAACAGGTATGCTGGGTAAGAACTCCCTCATGGGTCACGGCATCCATCTCACTCCTGCAGAACTGAGTCTTCTTAGTAAGACCAAGACCAGCATCATTCATTGTCCTACATCGAATGCACCTATTTCTCAGAAAGGTCTCGGTTCTGGTCTTTTCGATTTTAAAAAGATTGAAAAAAATAAAATCCGCTGGGCCCTTGGCTCTGACATTGGGGGCGGACCCTTTCTTTCAATGCTGGATGTGATTCAGAGTTTTGTTGATCAGAACAAGAAAAAGGGCGTGAAGGGAGCAACCTATACGAAGGGTCTTTATAGGGCCTCACTAGCGGGAGCAGAAATCCTGGGCCTGGGTAAAAGAAGCGGAAACCTCAAGAAGGGTAAGGAGGCCAACTTCGTCGTTTTCCCTCTTAAAGCAAAAGTGAATGACCCAGAGGAGGCTCTCAAGAAGCTTATCAATCCTTTTCGAAGCAAACGTCCTGATTATGACCGGTTGCCGATTTATGTTTGCCTCCGTGGAGAGGCACTGAAGAAATAATCAAACCACGGTTTTTTGGCAGTGGGTGTTTATTTCTTCGACAAGGTGCCGTCTGAATTTTACGCAAAGATCTTATTAAGATACTGATACTATTGCAGAACGGAATGTCACCTCTGATGGGCCAATGGTCCTCACTAACGGAGCAGGATTGTTGCAATGGCTGAAACGAAACGAGTTCTCTACATTGATGATGAAGCAGACTTACTTGAGTTGGCAGCTTCTTTCTTCGAAGAAGAAAATCTTCCCATAGACACCTGCACAGACTTTGACACTGCTTTAAAGCTTATTCGTGAAAATAATTACGATGTCATTATTACGGATGCCAAGATGCCTTCCGGAAGCGGTTACGATCTCTACAAAATCGTGAAGGCTGAAAACAAATTCAAAGGGAAGTTCATCCTCGTTACCGGAAATATTCAGACCATCGGTGAA
>CAZPFM010000070.1:0-8657 GCA_964585845.1 uncultured Bacteriovorax sp. | reverse complement strand
GGAACTTCTTTTTTATCGAAGGCCTGATTCCCCTTGGAGTCAAGCTCAGGAATATAGGGACCTCTCCCCTGGTGGCAGAGACGACCGGATTTAAACATCTCGTCCAGAATATTATTGAGCTCATCCAGATCCAGATAGGCTTGAATGGGACACGAGTCTATACTTCTTCCATCATGAGGTGATGGATTGGTATCGTCACAAATTCCAGGGACGACACCTTTTAAACCAATGCCATTTTTTCCAATTTCAGTCAGGAGAGCAAAGCCATTAGAGAATGCCGGCTGTGATTGATTGTAGCGTATGGTCTCAATAACGGGAGTCACCCTGGCTTGATAATGAGAAGAGAGCCCGAGATCGCTAAAATCCTTTTCCATTTCTTTGAGTCTCAGGCGAAGAGATTCAGATGAGATCTGATCGAATCGTTTCGCCTGATCAAAAAGCATCTCAGCAGCTTTCTCTGGTTTCGGAATTTCCTTCTCTTTTAGTTTTTCCCCGCCGAAGGCAAAGGTTGAGTTAAGACAGCCATGATCAGCAGGAATGTTTTTCTTATTCTTCTTCAGAATAGAGCACTCCATAAGATCCACGTACTTCTTAAAGGACATGTTGGCGGCTCCGAGTTCAGACATGAGAGTGGATGCTGGGCCAGGATCTTCGCCGGCCGCAAATCCCGTACTGGCATTTCCTCCCATCCAGGTACTGAGCTGCTTTTCAAAAGTCGATGCGAGGGACTTCTTAATCGCATCTTCAAGTTTAGGTCTAAGTTGCATCCCAAACGAGGGAAGCACGTTTACTTTTAAAGAATCGAGGAAGCTTTGAGAGACTCCCGTAATACCCGTGATCTTTGCACCTTTTAGTGTTTTATTGATCATTTGATTCGAGACAAACTTATCCTTGGTCTCGATGGTAATTCCTGACAGAGGTGGCGTTTGTCCGGGATGAACGGTTGCGACCATGCAGACTTCTTCTACATGATCCAGGGTCATGCTGAGGTCTGATAGGCCGATGGCAGGATAGTCGATATGGGTCTTTTCAATCTCAACTTCAACCCCAACGGAGAGATCCATCTTGTTGACACGAAAACACGAGCGTATCGAATCCCCTTGCAGCTGAAAACTCAAAGGTTCCAGTTCAAGTTCCTTCAATTCTAAAGGCTGGGGAAAATTGATCTTGGTAAATCTGGCTTTATCACTCGAACTCTTACAGGCATTGATATCGGCCATGACAAATGAGCATGGAAGCATGAGACAGATTTCTTTTTTTACAGCTTCACTCACATTGGGGTCAGAGCAAAGATTGGGATTCATGCAGTCGACACCTTTAAACTCAGGGTCATCTTTTACTTCCTCTTTACAGACCTGATCGTTGTGAGGAAATCCCATTGGTTCAAAGGGATAACTCTTAACGAAGCTATCTTTAAAGGTGCCCGAGCCGAAGAAAGCCTCAAGAGCGGTGAGAGCAAAGCCCTTTTCATCACTTGCGATCCCATTCCCATTGAGAACGGAATCAGCGATCTCTACCCTTAAAAGCTCACTGCGACAGTTACAATCCTCAGGATTGACCTGGGCTTGAGTCGTAAGCATCAAAAGGGCGAGAAATAGAGGGATGATCACTGAGAACTCCCCATTGCACTCCCCTTATTATTATCAGGCTCAAGACAGACACCGAAAAAACCATTTCCGGCATCCACCTGCCCCTGAGCCTTGAGAGGAATCTGGGCCAGGGGTCCTGAAACAGCAGAAGCAAAAGGAATTCGGGTAAAGCTGGTGGCAGCTCCGAGGATGGCATCTTTCATTCGATCTAAAACCATGTCTCGAAAACCTAAACCGCCATTTTCCTTTTTACGGAGAGCGCCTCCCACGGAAGATTCAGTCAGGACAACATCCGGTATCGGATCATCAAGACAAAAGTCCCCGTTGTGGCAAGCTTTTGGGATGAATGAGAGCTTAAAGTCCATTTTTCCACTGAAGCCACCAAGAAAGGCTGAGCGCGAGCATCTCTCCATCGGGATCGTGACTTCAAAGCGAGACTTCACTGATTTTAAAGAAGGGGCATCACCGAGGATACAGGTGACATCTCCCATAACATACTTACACTCCTCACCACTCCCCGTTTGGCAAAGCTGTCCATTCTGCCAGAACTTTTTTAACAGGGCATTGAATTGGTTAAGATCAGCATAGACCTGAATCGGACAGTTCTTCATGCGGCGATTGGCCAGGGGCGAGGATCCGAGTTCATTACAAAGTTCAGGCAGACTCGCTCCGAATTCGAGTCCGGACTGAGGATCCGGATCATTCAGGACTTTTCCAATGAGCAAGGGAAGATCCCGCTCTGCCTGATTGCCTTCAATCCTCGCTATCATCGGTAGGACTCTCTCTTCATAGAGTTTTTCCATCTTCTCACGATGTTTTTTATCAAAATCGGCCGGCTTAAACTGAGGGAAGCCATGATAAGGGTATTCGTTTTCAAATGTTTCTCTGAAATTGACGAGTTTTCGCCGTAGACTCTCAGATGTGATTGAATTCTTATCGATGAATTGGGCCAGATCATCCAGCATTCTTCGTCGATCTTCTTCTCTGGTAGATATCCTTATAGATTCATCTCCTCGACAATGGGCCGTGCTTGGATGGTTCTTAGATTCACCGAATTCAAGACGATAAACGTTATCATAGTAGAGCTGGGAGCATTGGAGCTCCTTAAAGAGACGACTTGCTTCTGAGTTATGAAAAGAGAGCTCGCTCATAAAAGAGCGCCCGTCTATGAAAGAAGACTTCTCTCTGGGTTTAGCTGTATCTGAATATTCGACAAGAGTTTCCGAGAGCGACTCTTCAAGAACATCAGCAAGGGCGACACGAATTCCTTCTTCCACGGGTTCTCGAATCGGGTGAAAAAGGCGGTAGGCCTCCCCCTGGAGATCCTCAACTGTTTCAGAGGAATAGCCTGAGAGACCACTGATTTGAAGTTCTTTAGAAGCTGCAATCATCATTTCATTGGAGATAAAGGGCTCATCGCCCTGAACCTCAATGGATAATCCCTGAAGGGGCGTCGCTGATCCGAGATCGACATTTCCCTTGTAACAGACTTCTCTCGAAGGAGCCGATTCATCAAACTGAGGTTTAACATTTTGAATGATAATGCTTCGGTCTGAGAGATTCGTCCCCACCGGATCAAAATTCATCCGGGTACCAACCTCTACAGCAAGCCGGTTGATTTTCAGGCAACCCTGAAGAACACCATTTTTAATTTCAACTTTCTTAGAAACTTCAAAACTAAAGTCGTTAATCTTTAAAGGATTAGGAAAGTCGATACTGGTAAAAGGGATCTCAGCTTCATCACTGCACTGATCGCGGTTTTCTCCTGCGACTACTGGACACGCCAGTTGAAAACAAAGTTTTCGGCGTACACTTTGTTTTAAGTCTTTTTGGTCACAGACGCTCTTACTTTCGCAGTCAATGTTAGCAAAATCAGGATTGCCTTCGTTCTTCTCTTCTAAGCACTTGTCTTTATCATGAGGAAAAGCCAGAGACGGGAGGTCGAAGGGCCCGGCCAAGAGTTTTTTAAAGTTATCTGAAGCAAGAACCTTATCAATGAGAGGAGCGGCCGGTGAGAGATCGATATTCTTTAAAGCATCCGGGGAGATGGTAACCCGAAGGAGCTGAGAGCGGCACTTGAGATCACAGTCTTCAGCCGTTTGAGCAAAACAGGAAAGACTCGAGCCGAGCAAGAGAATGATAAGCCACATGCGCATAGGAAACCTATCGGAGAGCCCATTCGCTTACTTGAGTAAAACAATCTAAAGATAGGATGATTCAAGATATTCAGCTATTTAGCCGAAAGGAGCCCTATGCAGTACCCTAAGGATCCTTGGAAACCCCTGGAGACCCTCTTTGATATCAAGGAGACAACCACCAAAGACGACAAAGTCGAAATCGTGGCCACCCTTCTCGGCTCTTTCATCCTCGGCGCTTCTTTTGCCAAAGAGTTCTTCACCTCCGGCCGCCTGGAAGTGCGGATTTTCTTTTTTGGTATCTCCTGCTTTGTTCTCTTGATTGCTGTATCCCTCGTCGCACGCATCTGGATACAGGTCTTTGATCAAAGAAAAAAAATTCTTAGCTGTCTGTGGTTCTTCTTCTTCTTTCTCGGGAACTTCGCTGCCATTGATCTATTCAGTTATCAGTTTCTGGATCAGAAACTCAAAGGTGACCTGCGCTTTGAAACCATCATCTTCCTGGCGAGCTACACCATCGCGACAGATCTTCTGTATGTGTTAAATAAAGGTGTTTTGCTCGAGGTCCTTAAACAGAAGACTATTTATAAATACCTTTTGGCCCCTATCAATGGTTTGAGCCTGGGGGTCATCATCACCGGCGTCATTGTCTGGAGTGTCGGTCATAAATAGACTGACTTACTTACTTTAATAAAACTTGGTCTTCCGCTTGCACTCTCCACTGGAGTCAGGGTTTAGAAACCTGCTTACAAGGGAGTAGATTATGATTTGGACACTTATTGTAGGGCTCATCGTCGGGGCCATAGCGAAATTCCTCATGCCAGGAAAGGATCCGGGTGGAATCATCGTCACCATGCTTCTTGGTGTGGCAGGTGCCTTTTTAGCTTCGTTTGTGGGACAGACTATGGGGCTTTATGAAGCAGGAGAACCTGCAGGATTCATCGCAGCAGTGGTGGGATCGATCATTCTTCTTGCGATCTACCGGGCCATTGTTGGAAATAGAAAACACCTCACTCATTAATAAAAATAAAAGCGCCCGGTAGTCCGGGCGCCTTCTCTTTTTACTTTTTCAATTTCAAATAGACATAAGGTTCTGAAATCTTCATGTCTGCGCTTTCGCTTTTCTTGAGTTCATCAAAAACCATTCCTTTCACACTTAGAATCCCGAATTTCACTTCATTGATCTTGATGGTAAGAATTCCTGTTCCGGGATCATAGGAAAGATCTCCTTTGCTTTTCGCTGTTCCCGAGATCTGGGCCTTCACGCCGGCGACAAGATCATAGGAGCCTCCCCGAGATTTTAGTTTAAGCTGAGTGATTTTAAGATCACTTCCCAATTTTGACTTTGCAAGAGCGGATTCTAGAAACCGGGATGTTTTCTCGGATACAAATCGTTCTACCGACAGGGTCATATCCTGCACACATCCAAGAAGAAGCTCATCCATCACTTCTGAAGCATTCCCGCGCTGACAAAACCATTCCAGACCCTCGAGTGAAACAGTATCTTTTTCACTCACAAACTCTCCTGAGTAGAGATCAAAGGAGAAATGATCTTTAAACTGAAGATTCATCTCATCAATCACCATGGATTTTGCATCCTGAACTAGAGAGGGCGCGTTTCGGATAACAAAGTCATGCTCTTCGCTTCCGCGGATTTTGACATTGAGATTTGTAAGCTCCTTACTGACTTCAACTTCAACTCCGTCTTCAAGTTTCTCAAAGTTGCGGGAGAAATGAAGAGCACTCCCGGACCCATGGGGTTCTGAATAGGTGAAGTTAAATCCTCCTAGATCGGCTTCCAGGCGCTCCGAAAATGCATTCATGGAAAAAAGTAGGGCACCCAGGATGAGGGATTTTTTCATTGGAATCTCCGTTAAGAATTTTTCTTCTTAACGGTATGGATTCCAGTAGGAATGACGGAATTAAGTTTAAAGCCGGGAGCGGAAAATTTTCCCTAGTCAGTCAGGCACTCAGGGCCCACCAGATACTCCCCCTTAAGCCATGCCTCGACTTCCCGTGCTCCTTTGTCAGGAAAAGATGAGAGCTTCTGCAGAAGTTTGGCGCGGATTTCATCCTCGAGACCATCCAGACCCTTCTTGGCAAAGTCCTCATGGTAAGACTGGATAAATTGGGCAAGGCCGGGACTGAGTAATTCGGCACAGGCGTTATGAAAGGCTTCCTTCGGCTGCTGGCCTTCATTGAGAACAAGTAGAGAACTCAAAAAACAGATTTTAGAGAGCTCCGGCTGATTCATCATATTAAAACCAATTCCTGAAACGAGTTCGACTACATCACTGCTTCGGCCGCTGAAGGGATTGAGCTTCAGAAATTTACAGTTCTTTGGTCCGTCGTTAGCAAAGAGATTCTCCCAAAGAAATGGTTTTCGTCTCAGGATTTGAGTGACCTCTTCAAGATGCTCACCTGGAATCTCTGGAGAGATGACTTTGGGTCCAGTCCACGCAAGATCAACGGACTCTGAAATTCCTTGGGCAATATCTTCGAGATAATTTTCCGGCATCTTTCCAAAGACTTTTTCAAGGATGGGATCGTAACTATAAAAGGAAGGACAAAAAATGATCTTTCCCTGAAAGTGCAGCTGAATGTGTTTAACCACCCGAATCTGAACTTCGGCAAGAGATGGTTCCACTGGCATATCATCAAAGAAGACTCCCAGAAGTGTGATCCCAAGTTTATCCAGAATGCGGATCTTTTTTTCAAGATCTCTGGCATCCTGGTCATCGAACTTACCATTGAGTCCCATAGGTGAGAGCCCCACTCCAAAAGCTATTCCGGAAGCTGCGAAGTGGTCTTTAAGATCCAGAAGAAAACTCTGAAACTCTCCTCTCCACTCTTCACGCCAGAGTTTTCGAAGATTTTGATCCCGCTTAGGGGCATAGATGTAGAAATCCGCGCCACAGTCACTTAAGAAAGCCGCAAAACTCTTTCGGGCCACCTCTGTGTACTCTGGTCCAAAAAAACCTTCGATGATACCTATATCCATATTTCTATCCTCGTTTCCAGAACTCGGTCAGATCTCCCAGGATACTCGAAGAGACAAGTTCCTTAGGAGTCTCCTGGTACCAATCAGTGGGCATAGATTGATAGTACTTCGGTTCCAGGAATCGGTCATCCATCAGGATGATGAGACCTCTGTCATTTTCGGTTCGGATCACTCTTCCCGCTGACTGAATGGCCTTGGCCATCGCAGGGAAGGTATAGGCGTATTCAAACCCCTGCTGGTAGCTTTTCTCATAATACTCTTTCATCTTTTCCCGTTCAAAATCAAAGTGGGGTAAAGGTGGTCCTACTACAAAAGAGCCGATGAGCATGTCTCCAGGGTAGTCGACGCCCTCAGAAAAATGACCTCCCTGAACGGCCAGAACGATGGTTGGCCTCTCCCCTGAGCGGAGAATCTCCAGGACCTCCTGGACACTTTCATTCTTCATGGTCCGCTCTTGCCGGATGATCCGAAATCCTTCCGGAACTTTGAGAAAGTTTAAGGTCTTTTCCAGAAAATCAAAGCTCGGAAAAAGGGCCAGGTAATTGCCAGAGCGAAGACTTGTGACCCGGAAGATGGTCTCTGCGATCCGGGAATAGCTCTTTTCCCTTTCAGAGAACCGGGTTGAGATCTGTGGGATAATGAGGATCTTTCTTTTTTCCGGATTAAAGGGAGAAAGGAATTCCTGGGTGCTCAGATGATTCTGTTTTAAACCAGAGAGCTGGGAGTAGTACGAAAATGGTTTTAAAGTCGCTGAGAAGGCGATGACATTTTCGTAGGCTTCATACTTTGAGCGGAGCATCCCTGAAGCATCACAGCAGGTGATCTTGATCGAACTCTCCCTTCCTGTGACCTGATAGCTGATGAAAAACTCACTCTGATCCTGACCTAGAACCTGGCCCAGAATTTCGGTGAAGGCAGACCAATAGAAGACCGCTCTTAAAACCACGTCCCGGGGCTTAATTTCCACAGATGAATCAAGGTACTTGGATAAAAACTTCCGGAGATCATCTTCCACCAGGAGAAAAGGTTCAATGGACAAATCGATAAGTTCACTGCGGCCGGACTTCGGTCGCAGATCCTGGAGAACCTTAATGCCGGAATCAATGATATCGATGGCAAGACTTCGGAATTTTTTCGGGAGTTCCAGAGCTTCTTCTTTAAACTTTAAAAGAGTGCCCAGAGAAAGCGAGGGAGAATAGTAGCTCATGGCCCGGTGAGGAAGATTGTGGGCCTCATCAATCACGAGGTTTGATTTCCCCACCTGATCGACTTCGATCTCGCTCAGACGATTTAAAACAGAGCGGTTAGAAAAAACATAATTGTAATCACCAATGATCACATCCATCTCAGAAGCTGCCTCGAGCTGAAGCTCAAAGGGACAAACTTCATGCTTCTTAGCGAGATTTTTGACTACCCTCGCGGTAATTCTTTTTTTCTTAAGAAGTTCGCCCTTGAGATCATGCGCGTGAAGCTTGTCATAATGGTCTTTTGCAAATTCGCAGTACTCAGGATCACAAAGAGGCTCCGCTTTAAAGCAGAGCTTTGACTTCGCCGTTAAGGTGAGAGACTTAATCCTGCTTCCCCCATCCTGAAACTTCATCACGGCTTCTTCGGCCACGGCCTGTTGGGAATTTTTTGGCGTGACATAGATCACTCGCTGCCCACGTCCAAGGGATTCTTCTAAAGCGGGATAGAGAATCCCCAGAGTTTTCCCAAGACCCGTTGGGGCTTGAATCATCATAGGGGTTTTTTGAGAGAGCTTTTCTTTCACGTGTTCAATGAGCTCCCGCTGGCCTTCACGGGGTTTAGGAAAAGGGAAGATGAGTTTACCGGCTTCCACCCGGCGGCGCTGACTTCGGGCGAGGGCCCGGACGGCTTCCACTTTAAGTTCACTGAGCCGAAGGCTAAGCCAGGTCTCGTATCCCTTCTCAT
>CAZPFM010000069.1:0-8739 GCA_964585845.1 uncultured Bacteriovorax sp. | reverse complement strand
TTCTAGGCTATAGAAAGTTCAAGTTCTGGCACTATAAAAATCTCATAAAGCATGGACGACTAGATAAAGTCGCCTGGGCTGGAATCTCAGAAATCATGCACTCCGACCTGCTTGAATCTTTTTCCTTGTCCGAGGCCCTTCGCTATATGCCGGGCGGAACTGCGAATGTGAAGACCAATGCATGGGGGGCCAAGCTGCTTGCTGTGAGACGAATGAAGTCCCGTAATACATCTAACTTACGCCAAGTTCAGTACGACGATCTTCTTTACTTTTCAGTTCCAGTACTTTTGCATTACGAAGATCGCTTATCCATGGCCCATGGAGCAGAAGTAAGAGTTCCTTTTTTAGATAAACACCTTGTTGATATAGGTATGGCACTTTCTGACAATCTCAAAATAAGAAACGGATATTCCAAATATATCTTGAGAAAAAGTTACGAAAACGTGCTTCCAAAAGAAATTATCTGGCGTAGGGATAAAAAGGGTTTCACCATTCCCCAAGAAGTCTGGATGAAAAAAGAACTGGCAAAATCTATTCAGGATCTCTTTGCCTCAAATATGATTTCTTACGATCTGAGGATTCTAAAAAAACAGCAGAACATTAAGGATTATGAAGCTTTTCAACAGGACCGAACCAAAATTCTGGGTTGGAAGGATATCTTTGCTCGTATCAGTCTTGAGAAGTGGATGGGAGTATATGGTAAGTATCTCAATCAAGAGATCGACTCATGAGCGCTCTAGTCTCGATTGTTACTCCCTGTTACAACGCTGAAAAATACCTCAGTAATACTTTTCGCTCTCTTCTTTCTCAGTCCCACGAAAACTGGGAGTGGATTGTGACCGATGATCGCTCTATTGATAGTTCATGGAGTATTCTTCAGGCAATTGCCGGCAAGGATAAGAGAGTGAGGATTTTCCAAAATAATTCGAACTCTGGTGCCTCAGCTTCCCGAAACAATAGCCTAAAAGAATCTCGTGGCAAATATATCGCTTTTCTTGATGCAGATGATGAGTGGTTCTCAAAAAAAATTGAAAGGCAGCTGCGATTTATGCAGGAGAATCAGGCCAGCTTCACCTGTCATAATTATGTGATGATGACTGAATCGGGAGAAGATGTAAAACCCGTTCGCTCTGAGTTTTCGACCGTCACTCAATTCGAATTGCGAGCCTTTAATCCAATTGCCACCTCTTTTGTCATGGTAAAAAAGGAAGTCATTGGTGAGCTTCGCTTCGACTTAAGTCTTCGTAGACGCCAGGACTGGGTTTTCTGGTACAATATTCTTGAAAGAGTAGGAAAGTGCTACATGATTCCGGAGATTCTTGGTCGTTACAGAAAAGACTCTGCTCATTCTATTTCAAAGAATAAGTTTAAAATGGCCCAACTTCAGTGGATGATTTATCGAAAGTATTTTGGCTTATCCTGGGCTGAGGCGATGAGATCACTCTATTCATATTTTAAATACGGCGTCACCAAGCACTATTTGAAATAATCACTGCCCGGCACCCGTCAGGACCGTCTTTATCGTCTTGAGAATAACAAGCATATCTAACCACCACGAGCGATTCTTCACATAGAATAGATCATACTGAAGCTTCTCCAACGAATCCTCCGTAGAGAACCCATACCGGAAAGTCACCTGTGCCCAACCCGTCACTCCAGGCTTAACGAGATGGCGAAGATTATAAAAAGGAATCTTCGGCGCAAGTTCTTTATCAATCATCTCAGGCCGCTCAGGCCGTGGACCCACAAGACTCATCTCACCTTTTAAAATGTTAATGAGCTGCGGGAGTTCATCCAGACGGGTCTTCCGCAGGATCTTTCCAAGAGGGGTGATCCGGGCATCCCCAGGCTTGGCCCACTGGGCACCGGATTTCTCCGCATCAACCACCATCGAGCGAAGCTTATAAAGAGTAAAAGGTTGGTTATTCAGCCCAGTTCGCTTCTGAGTAAAGAAGACCGGACGACCATGAACGATCAGGAGGATCGGAAGCAGGAACACCATGAGAGGGATAAGGAGAATCATCATGAGAAGAGCAATGGAGCGATCGATGAGATTTTTCACCACATCATAGCTTCGGGATTCTTGATGCCCGCAGTATTCAATAAACCAGGACTCATCGATAGCGCGGATCGGGATCTTGCCGGAAATGCGCTCAGCGAACTTCGCTAGATCGATGACCTCAACTCCAGAACCCAGATATTTGAAGACTTCCTGATAGACCTTCTGATCCTTGGCCACGTTTCGCTCAATAGCGATGAGCTGAACGTCAGGAGAGATCTGAAGGGAGTGCATCTCTTCTAAGGCATGAGCTCCGACGATCCGGTAGCCCAGGTGAGGCTTTCGTTCGATCTCGTACTGAACAAGCTTCAGGGTTTCTGTGGAGCCCAGAAGGAGAGTTCCCCGGGAGCGGCTTTCGTGAGCGAAGTAGTTAAAAAACGAGCGACGCCAAAGGAAGATGAGGGGCAGAGACACTAGAGCGATGAGGATAAGATTGGTCTTAGGTGTGATGTCCGCAAGATCCTTTGGCATGAGATAGATCGCGAGGATCGAGAGGATCACTGAGGAGAGAGTGCCACGGATAAGGGAGATCGGAAGAATCGCCGGGTTGTAGGTCTTAAGCGTATAGAGGCCTTCGATGAAGAAGACGAGAATCCAAAGGGGGAAGAGATAGCTGAAGAGATGGTAGTGGCTCAGGAGAAAGTCAGAACGGGCGTCGCCATAGTTTCTCACCCAGATCACGAGGGTCAGGGAGAGGAAGAGAAGGCAGGTGTCCACCAGGAGGAGGAGGATGGTTTTGGCTCTGTTCGACATTGAAAAAACTTATCTTTTTTTGGCCTCTTGGGCTACCGACTTTTAGTGATTCTTGTAGTTTAGCTTGGAAATTGCCCTGGTTTTGGTAGTGTGATACACTACGGGAGGCTTTCTTGGCGAAGTTTGAATATTTTGAATGGTTGTTTGAGTTTCTCAGAGAGAAGAATTTTAGGTTCGAATGGGATTCAGGCAACAAGGGTAAGAGTTTTCAAAAGCATCTCGTAGGAGATGATGAGATCGAAGCAGCATTCAATGATCCTGATGCTGTGGCTTTAGGTATTCAAACATCTCCAACTTGTGATGAATCTCGTTTTGGTATGTTGGGAAAATCTGGATCTATCCTTTTGTTTGTGAATTTTACTATCAGGCACGGAAAGATTCGACCTATCAGCGCCAGGAAAGCAAATAAACTGGAGAAAAGTCTTTATGAATAAAAAGCGTTATTCAACTCCTTCACTCCCTGAATATGAGAATAATGAGTATGACCTTGAAAGGATTCGCGAAGCTCGCAAAAAGCAATTGAGGAAAATGCCTACGAGTGTCACGTTAAACCCAGATACGGTCGATGAATTGAAAGAACTCGCTGAAAAAAAAGGCATCCCCTATCAGGTATTGATGAGAAGCTTTATCTTGGATGGACTTGAGAAGATGAAGAAGGAATCCGAATAGCCGAACTGATTGCATAGAAAAAGAAAATCATCGACGCATTATTGGCATCAAAGGTGACCTCGAACTGGCTGGATACAACCCAGGCCACACCAAAAGGGATTACCATGGATGCCTTGATCTTATCTGAACGAAAGCTCTCCCACGCCCATGAAATGACCCATCCTAAGAATATGAAAAGTCCAATGAGACCAGTGCCCGAAGCAATCTCTAAGAAAAGATTATGGGAGTGGGCATCGTCATATTCCTTAGCATCCAGATCATAATCGTTTTTGATTCGCTTAAGCTGGGAGTGAAAGTTTGAGAACCCATAGCCTAAGAGCGGTCTCTCCTGGGTGGCAATCATGGCCGCTTTCCACTGAGATCTGCGGATGACATCCCCGGAGTTCTCTTTACTCATGAGATAGCGGGAACCTTCTCCCTGATCCTGATTTCCGAAGAAATAAAAATAGCCCAGGACTGAACCAATCACGATGGCGAGGACGGCCACCCCATACGCAATCTTAGGACGGTAATAGTACAAAACAAAGGGAAGCCCAGAAAGAAAGCCCAGGAAAGCCCCCCGAGTAAAAGTCAGGTACATCCCGATAAAACCCATGATGAAAGCCGCAAGGGCGAAGCCCCAGTTAAGCCAAGGCAGTCGGCGCTGATGGATGAGGGCACTTAAGAGTGTCAAAAGCAGCATGCCCGATCCATACCCGTATCTCATGGTGTCCGTGAATCCTTTCGGACGAAGATCTCCCTTAAACCAGAATTGGTAGCAGGCAAAGAGGGCAGCAGCGATGATAGAGACTAGAAAAGTGTTCGCTAAAATCGTCTTCGTTTTTAAAGTCGCTTCATTCAGCCAAACCCGAAACACATAGATCCCAGCGATACCGAAGAGAAAGTACTTCAGGCGCCCGAAGTTTTTAGAAGGCTTCGGGATGATGTCGAAGTTGATGACTAGGCTCAGGAGGGCCACGAGAAAGAAAGCGAAGAGCCAGTAACCACTCTTTGGGAGTTGGTACTCATTATTTTTAAAGGCCTGGTAGGTGAAGTAGATCAAAGGAAAGGCAAAGAGGATCTGATAGACCGAGAGCACGGTGACGGAGGTCAGGATTCCTGCGGCGAGAAAGAAGAGGGCGGCGTTGGTGGTTTTGATCATGGGGAAACGGTAGCACCTCCGCTTCACCCTGTTAATAGTCTTTTAAATTCAGACGTTTATATTCTTTGAATTTGGTCTGATCTTGGCTTAATCAGTGGTAAAATAGCTCCAATCCCGGAGGTTCTTATGGGAGCTGTTGTGTTTGATAATCAGGTTTTTGACTCTTGGCTGACGAAGAAGTCTCAGGAGATCCTTTCCAAAGTTGATCGTGAAAGGATCACCACAGAAGAGATGCTGATCCTGATTTTGAAAGCGCAGACAAATCATTTTCATCACATGGATCGAGAGTTCAGAGAAGAGTTCTCCCAGATAAATGATAAATTCATTAAAATTGATGAAAGGTTTCTGATCATCGCTAGAAACTTTGAGAAGATTAACGAACAGTTCAGGAATGTGACTGAACATTTTGATGTGATGGAGAAGAGATTCAATAGAATCGACTCAACCTTTGAAAGACTCTGGGATTTCCAGAAGTGGCAAGGAGGAATTCTCCTCGCCCTCTTCGCTGGAATCTATCTTAAATTGTTTCTTGGCTAGCCTTACAATACGGATGCACATCCTTCATTTCCACAATCCGCGACGTGCGCTTATCATAGACATAATTGGACGCCCATTCCATGCAATTGATCGGATTCGGAACTGTGATCTTCCCATCAATCGTCTTCTCTGGAATATCCTCGATCTTGTGAAGACAGATCTTAAACTTTAAACTCGAGTTCTGCGCCTTCCAGGTGAAGTTGATATCTTTAGAAAAATGAGTCCAGCTCGGCATATCTGAAACATAAAGTTTCGCCGAATCAAGATTCTTATCCTTACTCGCCCAGCTACCGAAATTGTTATTCGTCATAGGATTCTTTGTGGCGTATCCCGAGTGACGGTAAATCTGAATACCGCGGAGTTCATCGAACCCAGCGTTTGCGGTCGACCAATAAATAGGATCATTGTCAGGACCTGAGTCGATCTCTGGGCCCACATGCTTAAAGGGCTGACCTTTCTTCCCGAGATTTTCCCGGTAAGCGAGTTGTCTTTCGCCTTTAGAGTTCTCAGCGAAGACACAACCTTCGATGTACTGAACAAAAGCGTATTTTTTGAGAAGATCCTTATTTGCCGTCTCCATTTCCGCTGTCATGTAGGCACCTCCCATAGAGGTGTCGCGGTACTTACGGATGAACATCTTCATGCCCTTCACTTCGCACTCGCCAGTAAGGCATTCTGGATTTTTCCAGCTGGTGACAACTGGTGCTGGTTCAGCGGCAAAGGCAGCAGATGAAATAACGAAAGCGAGACCAAAAAATATTTTAGATTTCATTGCACGGTCCTTCTGTGGTTTCAACTTTTCGGTCGTAGATCTTTTCGATGCACTCAATGTGGCACTTGATGTAGGTCTTGCCCTTGAAGCAGGCCAGTTCATCATCCTGAAGTCCACCCTGCCACGGATCTCCGCAACCAGAGGCGACACCATTGGTGCGGCTGATAGAGAGGCAGTTCACTTCTTCAACGTCGATCGCCTGAACGAGGTTGATCCAGTTTGGACCTTTAAGATCATCTCGAGTGAATTCGCCGGCCTTGGATTTAGCTTGGGCTGCTTTCACTTCATCATTTAATTCGTAAGGAGTCTGAAGATCGTCGATGTAGGGAGTTTCCCGGTACATGGCGATCCGGCCGAAGCGGTATTCGATGAACTCCGGAGAAACTTTCACAGTATTTTTCGGAAGATTCTGAGCTTCTTCGATGGCCCGCTCGTGATCGGCGAAGGCGTTTCCAAGAAGGACGTAATTATAAACCGGACGCTGAATCTCCATGTTGTCGAGAACAGAGACGGGAATCGCCCAGGGCTTGATCCACGGCTCGACCTGAGCAAATGAGGTAACGGAGGCGATAAGGCCTGCGAGTAAAAAGAGCTTTTTCATAATTCCCCTTAGACTGATGCTTTCCAATCTACATGAAGCAGCGAGTCATTTGGGGATTTGTGAAATTAATACTCGATATCTCTGAGTAGACTCAGATTATAGATACAGCGAAGACCGGTTTGCCTTTCGGTGATGGTGTAAGTACCCGTAAATGAAGGAGTCTCTCCGGATTCCTGAAAGGCCCCTGTGAGATTGAGTACCTTACAGTTCCTGGTGGTGAACTGGGTGTTAGGAAGGGGGGAGCAAGCCTCTTGAGTCATCACCACATTGGGATCACTTAAACCCAAGGGGAGAAGGCCTAGGTAATGAAACGGGCGACCCGTCAGCCGACCTTCTTGGGTATTAAAATAAATCCTTACCGTCTTATCTTCGTTCATCACAAGTTTTGTCACTCCAGGAACCAGGAGGTTACAGCGATTATTGGCATCACTTGTTTCCTTGATCGTCCCAGCGTACTGGCCACAAAAACCTGCAAGGACTCCAAAGCCCAATGAACATGACTCGTTGTCGGGGGTAGAAGCGAGGATGCGGGAATTCATCACCGCGAGATCCGGCACCTGATTCACTGGCCCCCCATTCTCATTTTTCAGAGTGATGGTGAGATTCACCTGCCCATTGTATTGACCCACTTGAGTCACAATGAAGTTTAAGGTTTTCACTCCCTGAACGGGATTAGGCAGGACCGCTTCGAGGGAGCGACCATAGGAGGTGGTGGTACCACTGACTGGGACCTCTGTTCCAAAATAATCATCGGTGTAGATTCCATCGATGCGGTTACCCGTTTCATTCCAGCTGATGGTATAGGTGACATTGATGGGAATGAAGCTCTGACTCGATACGGGGAAATTTCCCTGGAGAGTGAAGGCGTACTCCTCCTGGGCCCAGGCATTCGAGAAAAGTAAAACTAGCAGAGCAAAAAGCTTCATTTTTATCCCCTTTTTCCTCTTTCAAAACTGCAAGGAAGAGACCAAAATAGGGTCACTTTTCACTCTGAAGGAGCTCTTAAATGAAGCTAAGCATTATCGGAACTGGCTATGTGGGCCTAGTCACAGGAACTTGTTTTGCGGAGATGGGGCACGATGTGACCTGCATCGACATCGACGCCAATAAAGTGGATCGCATGAAAAAGGGCGAATGCCCGATTTATGAACCTGGCCTTGAGCCGATGATGCGCCAGAATATCGAAGAAAACCGCCTCCATTTTCGAAATGATTACGAATCGGTTCCTAAGGCCGATGCTGTTTTCCTCGCGGTGGGAACTCCTTCTTCAGAAACCGGCGAAGCGGATCTGAAGTATCTCTTCGGTGCTTGTGACTCAATTGCTCCTCATCTTCGCGAAGGTGCGGTTGTTGTGGTGAAGTCCACTGTTCCCGTGGGGACGGGGAATAAGGTGCGCGAGTATCTGAAATCCAAGAACGCGAAGAAAGTTTACGTTGTGAATAACCCTGAGTTTTTAAAAGAAGGCTCCGCGGTTGATGACTTCATGAAGCCTGAGCGGATTATCATCGGCGCCCTTGATGATGCAGCTGCGGAACTTGTGGAAGAGCTCTATGAGCCTTTTAACCGTCAGGTGAAGCGCACGATCCGCATGAGTAACGTTTCAGCGGAAATGACAAAGTATGCGGCCAATTGTTTTCTCGCGACGAAAATTTCCTTTATGAACGAAGTCGCTCGTCTTTGTGACATCATGGGTGCCGATGTGGAAGAAGTTCGTCACGGGATCTCCACTGATTCACGGATTGGTTCCCAGTTCCTTTACCCAGGTCCAGGTTACGGTGGATCTTGTTTCCCGAAGGATGTGAAGGCCCTGGTTTTCACCGCTAAGGAAAACGGAACCCGCTTTAAGATCGTTGAGACAGTTGAAGAAGTGAATAAAGAGCAGAAGCTCTATCTTGTTAATAAGCTTAAAAAGCATTTCAATGATGACCTCAAGGGTAAGATCTTTGTCCTTTGGGGAACGGCCTTTAAGGCCAATACGGATGATATCCGCGAGACTCCGGCCATCGATACGGCCATCGCTCTTCACGAAGCAGGTGCGAAGATCCGCATCCACGATCCAGCGGCCGCAGATAATTTCGAAGCGCTGATGAATAAGATGGAGATCCCGGTTGATCAGTTTGAGAATAAGTACGATGCACTTAAAGATGCAGACGGCTTACTCGTTATGACTGAGTGGAAGCAGTACCGCGCTCCGGACTTTGATGAGA
>CAZPFM010000068.1:0-8755 GCA_964585845.1 uncultured Bacteriovorax sp. | reverse complement strand
GGGCCTGAGACGGATTTGACTGAATCTCAAGAGCGAGATCTTCAAGACGCTTCTCTCTGCCGTCACCTTCTTCTGAAAGAGCTTTTTGCATACAGCGAAGTGAAGAATTGTGAGCGTTATTGCCACTCGGTCCGGCAGGAACACAGAAAAGGGAATTTTGATCTTTTACCTTGTGCCCAAAGATAAGAGGATTACAACTGATCTCCTGGGGAGACCGACAACCCTGGGTCGTATAAGCTAAGCGTTCAGGGGCATTTCTTGAGAGCCTCATGGGATGAGTACAATAATTGTCCTTCATCTGGGAAATCCATCCACCATAGATACATTTATCCGGATTACTCAAAAGAGAGGAAAAATTTTGAAATCTCGGAGAATAGCTGGATGAGGCGTGGGCCGACTCCATAAGAAACGATTGAGCCTTCTCAAGGAGGTAGGTGTATTTTTTTAACTTGTTTGCATTGGGTTTCTTTTTTAAGGATTCAAACTTGTACTTTGACTCTAGATCCACAACGAGCTTCATCGTCTCTAAAACAATTTTCTTCTTTTCAGCAAGAGTGAGGGATGAATATTGAAAGTACTGATCACCGCGGGCATAGGCAGAGAGGTCCCAACTGAGGACCTGAAAAAGCATGAGTGCAAAGGTAATGAGAATTCTAAACATGTTTCTACCCATTCCCCCTATCGGTTGGAATTCCCTGAGACTTGACTCATTATCCGATGATGCAGATCAGATACCGAACACGGAAATTATTAATCATGATTTCAGACAGTTAGAAAGGGGCTTGGAGGCTTCCCAGCCGAGACTTTCAGGCATTTTTCTTCTCAAGCAGTGACACTTCTCATAGAATGAAACCACTTTATAAAATCAAGGATTTGCCTCTATGGGATGGTTTCATCAGGTTAAGAACCCTAAGCTTAAAAACGTAAAGAAGTTTACTTCCAACACGCCAGTAGGACTTTGGAAGAAGTGTAATCAGTGCGGAGAGATTCTCCAGGCCGATAAGCTCGAAGAAAATCTGAGCGTGTGTCCGCTCTGCGATTATCATTACAGAATTTCTGCCTATGAGCGGATCTCGGTTATGACGGATGAGAATAGCTTTGAAGAAATCAGTCCTGATCTTATTTCAAATAATCCGCTCGAGTTCAAAGACAAAATGCCTTATGTCCAGAGGCTCCAGGCCGCCATCAAGACTACAGGTATTAAAGATTCGACTGTTTGTGGAACTGCCACTATCGATGGATCTCCAGTGGCCCTTGCTGTAATGGATTTTCGTTTCATGGGTGGATCCATGGGAGTTGTGACTGGTGAGAAAGTCGCTCTTGCGATGGATATTGGTTACGAGAAAAAAATTCCTGTGATCGTCGTTTCCTGTTCTGGTGGTGCAAGAATGCAGGAAGGAATTCTCTCTCTCATGCAAATGGGAAAGACTTCTGCATCCCGTTCTCGTTTAAAGACTGCCGGCATTCCCTACATTTCTCTTCTCACGGATCCTACGACAGGTGGATGTGCAGCTAGCTTTGCCATGCTGGGAGATCTCAATATTTCCGAACCCAAGGCCCTGATTGGTTTTGCAGGGCCACGGGTGATTGAGCAGTCTATTCGCCAGACTCTGCCAGAGGGCTTTCAGCGCTCGGAGTTTTTAAAGGACCACGGATTCATCGACCGAATCATTCACCGGAAGGATCTTAAGAAAGAACTTAGCTTCTTTGTGAAAATGTTCACTCCTGCAAAATGATCCGAGATCTCGAGACCTGGTTGCTTCAGAACTATGGCCTGGAGGTCATGAGTCCTGACCCGCAACTTAGTCGAATGAAAGTTGCCCTGGGAACTCTTACTGGGAAACTCAATCAAAAAAAAATTATCACCATCGCTGGAACAAATGGAAAAGGGGAGACGACCCTCAGGCTCTCGGGCCTTCTTCATGATAAAAAACATCTGACCTGGACCTCTCCTCACATTGAAAGTGTCACGGAAAGATTCCGCAGTGAGAAAGGTCTCATCGACTCAGAAAGACTCACCCGTCTTGTGGAGAGATGCCACGACGATCTCCTTTCCCGAAAATTACGACTCAGCTACTACGAATTTTTATTCTTTGTTTTTTGCACCTGGGCTTCTGAAGAAAACCCAGAGTATCTGCTGCTCGAGGTAGGGCTAGGGGGCAGGCTCGACGCAGTCAATGTCTTCGACGCTGATCTTCTTCTTCTCCCTTCGATATCCCGGGATCATCAGGAATATCTCGGTCCTCGTTATGACGGAATTCTTCGGGAGAAAATTGCGCTTCTTCGTCCGGGTGCTGTGCTCATCAGTTTTCTGGCCTTGAAATATCTTCAGGAAAGGGCCAAATCCTATGCTCTCTCTATAGGGGCAAAGAATCTGGAACTCTCAGACGAACTTCCGTCTCACAAATTTCATTTTTCAGAGAGAAACCACCTCTTAGCCTATGCAGCATATTCCTTTCTGATTGAAGGGAAGCTGAACATCAATGAGAAAAAACTCTCTGAGAGTCTGGAGAAACTCCACCCCCTTCCGAATCGTGGCGAAGTCATTGAGAGGGGAGCGCGTTTTCTTCTCTTTGGCTCTCATAACGTGGATGGGGTGAGAAAACTGATTCAACTTTTGCACTCGGACAATTATACTTTTCCTAAGGCCCCTTTCACGTCTGTCTACGTCGCTTTCTCGAAGCGAGACGAGCAAGATATCCGTGTCCTTTTGAGGATGCTTAAGAGGGCAGGGATCGGGGAAATTCGTGTGACGAGTTTTTCACATCCCAAAGCCATGAGTGCGAAGGCCATGGAAAATTTGTGTGTCCAAGAAGGATTGAATTTTGTCCGGAATATCGAAGAAGAGCTCTTGCACCTTTCGACAGGTGAGACCAGTCTTGTCACTGGCTCTTATTATTTCCTGGCTCACGTTAAGTCTCTCCTTCGCGGCAGATGAACCCCAACTAAGTCTCGGCGATAAAATCTCCGTATTCTCTGATAAGGCCTACCGCAAAGGCGGAAAGTACTTCGAGGCCGTAGGCAATGTCGTAATCTTAAGCGGGAAGGATACAGTCTACGGAGAGCTTGCTTCTCTTAATCAGGAAACTCTCGAAGTAAAGATCGAAGGCAACGTCCGCTTCATCACAAAAGATCTTACTCTCTATGGTTCTCACCTGGCCTATAACATCGGCACAGGGAAAGCGATCATTCGTAACGCCAGGATCCTCACCTCACAATACAATCTTGTAGCGAGCGAACTCATTCGTGTTTCTGAGACCGAGTACATCGCTAAAGAGGCGGAGTTCACGACCTGTAAGGATTGTGTTGAGTCCTGGTCTGTCTTTGGAAAATACATTCGCCTTAAGACTAATGACTACGTTCAGATTCGTCACGGACTGGCCAAGATCAAGGGGATCAACGTTCTCTATATTCCCTATATCGTGCTTCCAATCCTCGGAAGAAGAGAAACCGGCATTCTTATTCCAAAAATCTCCCAACGTGCTGGAGAGGGGATATCGTTTGCGCAGCCTTTCTTCTGGGCCATCGACGATTATAAGGATGCTACTATCGAACCGACTTTCTGGGGAAAGCGGGGGTATGGAGCAGACTTACAGTACCGCCAGCAGTTCGGACATCTGCGCTGGATGGAACTCAATGGAAGATTTCTCAACGACTCTATCTATGAACCAGGCAAGACCAATGTTGATACATCCGGGAAGAATGTCTTCCGGGATTTTATCGATCTGGAAACCCATCAGCAGTGGAACGCTAACTTCGGGACTCATATTTTTTATACGGATCTTCGTGACCTGGATATGATTGTTGATTTTAACACCTACACAGATCCTCGAACGACAGGATCTGATCACGGTCTTAATGCCAACACTCATTATCGGACAGAAAAATTCTCTCTCAGTGTGGATGCTCTCTATCGGAAAAATCAACTCATCGCTGATGCCCGGGAGTTTGATGACTCCTATGTGCAGACCCTTCCGCGAGTGAGTTTTTCTCTGATGCCCCAATCTTTGGTTCAGTCGGATATCCCGGGACTCCAGCACATCATGATGGGTTTTGACTCTTCTTACACCCGTTTCCGACAGGTGCAAAATGATGACTCGGTTTTCCTCCGGAATGCCGACCGTGTGAGTGCACAGCCCTATCTTCAGTGGAATCTTTTCAATTGGGGACCAGTGAGCCTGCTCTCCCGCTATCAGCTCGATCTTCAGAGTTATAAATTCGAAGAGGCCAATACGCCGAGCGCTGGAAAAAATGCCGGTCTCATGCGCACTGAACTTTCCTTTACGATGGATAAAATCTTCGGTCTGGCCTACGAACAGAAAGTTCCACTAAAGAACATCTCTGAAACGGATCTCAAGCGCCTTCGTGACAGAAGAGAGCAAGGCCTCTCTCCCATCCAGAAGAGTCAGAAAGAAGGACGCCTCGTGGGAGATCTTCCGGAGTTTGAGGCCGAGCTGACCAAAGAGAACATCACCCAGGTCCACAACAGTTACCGGCATTCCCAGGAATTTAAGTTTATTCACCACTACATTGTTCATGACTCTGCATACGGAAATGAGCGCTTTTTGGAACAGATCGATCAAAACCAGAATGGCTGGTTTGATTATGAGGATGCCTACCGAGAGCAGGAGTTTCTCTTCGGAGCAAATACCACCAAAACCATCATCCCTCCGAAGAATACGATCGAATTTCAGTGGAACAATTCCCTTATCAGAAAGTCTCCGAAGTCTTTTAGCTTCCTCGAAGATGACCGCTATCTCCGGGATAACTTTAATTACCAAAGGGTCGGACATTTCAACATCTCTCAAGGCTATCTTCTAAACGACGATGGAGTGGGAGTGGCGGAAGACGATCTTAATGACCGTCTCACGCGCTTCATGCTCGATACAAGCTACTCCGCGGATCGCTGGACCTTTTCTCTTCAGGAGTTTTATTTTCACAAGGAGTCTAAAAATATCCACTTTGTGAGTGCCACCAGACGCTTTGATTATTTAAATGTGATGGGTGCCTACCGCTACGAAGGTCTGGACAATAAAATCAAGACTCTCTCATTCGGTGCTCAGGTGAGACCCACAGATATCCTTGGCCTTGCGATGGTAAAACAAGTGGATTACGAAGCTGGCAGTGACGTGAGTACTATTTATTCTGCCGATCTTATGCCTCACAACAACTGCTGGATCTTCAACCTGAATTATCAGCAGAGATTGAATGTTTCTCGTTATTCCATGAACGTCATTTTTAACTTTGGTCAGGAAGGCTTTGAGCGCTACCGAAACGACTACTTCGCTGTTAAACGACTATGAAAAAAAATGTGTGCTTCATCGATTTTGATGACAGCTTTTCCTATAATATTATTCAGGAACTTAATGATATTGGTCTGAGAGTTCGAGTCCTTCACTGGATGGATATGGAGACTCTTCCTTCAGAAGAGATTCTTATCTTAGGACCTGGACCGGGTCATCCCGATGATTACCAGAGAATCTTTCCAGTGCTTCAGGAATGGCTCAAGGCCAGAAGACCCTTCTTCGGCGTTTGCCTGGGCCACCAGATCTTCTGGAGGCTGCAAGGGGAGAGTGTCGTGCGATCCCGGGAACCCATGCACGGTCAATCCATTGAACTTATGCTGGATAAACAATGGCAGGAGTTTCTGAGTCTGCCCGAAAAAATCCGGGTGCAGCGTTATAACTCGCTGGCAGTGCCGGCCCAGGCCACCCTTCGAAACCCGGTCCTCGAAAACTTTATCGCTGGAGATGAAATTCTTATCACCAAGGGCGAGGGAGTTTTAACCTACCAGTTTCATCCAGAATCCATGGGAACAAGTTTCCGAAGGTCCTTTTTCCGGCCCCTCCTCAATCATCTAGTATAATCATCTCTATGAAATCTCTTCTCGTTCATGGCTGCTATGACATAGAGACCCTGGGTGTCCGGAGCTTTGGGTTTGATATGAGACCTCAGAGTCCAAATCTTGTCACCTTTGGTGAACTTAAAAAGATTTTGAGTGGAAGAGTTCTGGAAAGAGCGATCCTCGTTTTTGAAAATGAGAAGCTCTCGACAATTGTCAGTGCAGTGGATCTTCTCCGGGATTCAGGTACCCGGCTTGAGCTGGAATTCAGGGACTCTCAGAGCTCCCAGTACTATGAGCTTACTAAACTTCCCTTCTTCTGGGTCTGGAGACCGGAAGGAGATTGGCGGAATATCCTGGAGCTTTCAAACTTGAAAGGGATTATTCTTCCGACTAAGAGTCGCTCGAGTCTGATGGATGCAGAGTTCTGGGATCTCTTGCAAAAAAAATCCGTTGAAGTTTATATTCACGCTGACTCTCTGGCCGAAGCGGAAGCGCTGGCGTTGGATCCGGAGCTCTCCTTGAGTCTCGATCTCTCGAGAGATATAGAAACTTCGTACAGAAAAGTAGATCTGGAAAAATTAAGAAATCATAAATTGTGGAGTCTCCAATGAAGCTTCTTCTTTCTAACGATGACGGGGTTCTTGCCCCGGGAATCAGGGCCCTTTACGAGGAATTATCCACTCCTTTCGAGACAACCATAATAGCTCCTTTAGAAGAGCGCTCGACCACTGGGCACTCACTTAGTCTTGATAAGCCTCTGCGTCTTGAGAGGCTTGAGGAGAACATCTATGGTTGTAGCGGCTTTCCCGGTGACTGTGTCCTTATGGGACTCGGGCACGTAATGAAAGAGAGTCGACCGGATGTGGTGGTTTCGGGGATCAACAGAGGTGCTAACCTCGGACAAGACCTTTACTATTCCGGAACCGTAGCAGCGGCCAGAGAAGCGGCTTTTCATTCAGTGCCATCTATCGCCGTGAGCCTGTGCTTTGAGAGTCTTGTGGATACTCACCATTATGAGACGGCGGCAAAATTTATCCACCGCTGCCTGGAGATGGGATTGCATAAGGTGATCAAACCCTTAACTCTTCTGAACGTTAATGTCCCCAATAGACCCCTTTCGGAAATCAAAGGGGTTAAACTTACAACTATAGGATTTCGAAGATATTCCGAAGAAATCCATGCTAGAATTGATTCAAGGGGACGAGATTACTATTGGGTTGCCGGAATTTTTAATGGCAACGAAAAGTTAATGAACTCTGACTGCGTTTGTGTCGATGAAGGATACATCGCTGTGACACCTCACAAACTAGTTGCGGGGTCTCAGATGGATGAGGAAGAACTCAAAGGATTGATTGAGAAACTGAATGCTGAATTTCACCGTTAAAATCCTATTTATTGGCCTTTTTCTGATTTCCTGCTCGAACATGAAAAACAGCGGGCAGTATGTTTACGTTGAGAAGTCTGGCGAAATAAAAAAAGTGGCCCGTCGTTACGGTGTGACAGTTGATGAACTCAAAGCACTCAACCCAGATAAAAAATTTAACGGGGGAGAGTGGGTCTTTGTTCCAAGCAAAGTAGGGTTTGCTTACTTCTTAAATGATACCTACGTCGTCGAAGACTATAGTTCACTCGGAACCGGGCGCTTCATGTGGCCTGTCCCGAACTTTTACAAAGTTTCCTCGCACTTCGGTCCACGTGGGCGTCGTCACCACGATGGGATTGATATTCCTGCTCCGAAGGGAACACCCATTGTCGCTGTCGATTCAGGAAAGGTTATCTATTCTGGAAGTGGCATACGGGGATACGGCAATCTCATCGTTTTAAATCACGGTGATGAGGTCTTCACTGTCTACGCCCATGCCTCCAAGCGCATTGTCTCAAAAGGTGATGCAGTAAAAAAGGGTGAGACCATCGCTCTAGTTGGAAATACTGGTCGGTCCAGCGGACCCCATCTTCACTTCGAGATCCGGGTGAAAAACAAGGTTCGAAATCCTGGTCGCTATCTCTCCCAGGCCCGGGATTAGTTTTTCTTTACAGCAAATTTATCTAAGAGCTTAAGGTACATGATGGCCGTATTTTTGGCGTCTTCCAGTGCCGTATGCGCCACTTCACCCATACCTAAATGATTCATGAGATTAGTTCCGGAGTCCATCCCCTGAGGGAGAAGACCCAGATCAATGAAGCCGTAACCCAAACCTGAGAGATCGAGGTTTCTGTGATGGAAGTATCTACGCATGAATTCCCAACCCAGGTCTCTTGTCATGAAAGGAAGATCGATAGCAGTCATGGATTTTCCAAAAAGAATGATCTTTCCAGGACCGAAGTATTCCCGGACTTCGGGACTCTCGAGGTAGGTTTTAAGCCAGTTTTTAAACTCAGACTGAGTCAGTCCATCAGTGTGGGCCTTACGGATGATTTTTTCATTGTGCTCCTGAACCCATGGATCAAGATTAGGCTTGAGATCTTCAAAAGAAGGGCAATGAACGTAGGTTGTTCGGGCAAGCTTGTCTTCGAGACGGCGAAATTGAGTATCAAATGGGATCATCGCAAACTCGATGATCTGGCAGTGTTCTCCAAGGCCTGTGGCCTCAAGGTCGATGCTGAGGTATTTCATGAAAATTCTCCTGAACCCATCTTAGGATTCAGGAGAAGAAATGAAAAGATTTTGTGAAATTATTGAACGGTGGCGGTAATCGGGCAGTGGTCAGATACTGCTCCGTAAGATGCACCAAGGTCCCGGACGGGAACTTCACGGCAGCTTACTTTTTTGCAGTGAGCGTGGACCTGGGCCCGGACTGAGCGACTCTTCATAAGACCTGGGCTTACGATAAGGTGATCCAGAAGAGAAGGTGTCTCGATCTCATCATCGCTGCCACCCCACCAGTAGGATGTGCAGGAAATGGTATTTGC
>CAZPFM010000067.1:0-8779 GCA_964585845.1 uncultured Bacteriovorax sp. | reverse complement strand
CCGGGTCCAACTTGATTGGGAGGGGGAAAAGTCCGTTCTCGGGGGTTCTGCCATTACTCCCTTCGGGCTCGGGCCTTCGGATTGGATTAAAGAAAGCCTTTCGGAATATCCGAACCTTGATGTCATGGGCTTTCATTGTTTCCAGTGGGGAAATATTCTTGAGCCCTCGAAGTTTCAGTCCATCTGGAAAGAGACCATCCTCTCTCTTCTGAAACTGGCCCATGAACTTAAAGTGAATGTCCGGGTCCTTGATTTTGGTGGTGGACTTGGTATTTCCTATAAAGGGGATGCAACCCTCGCCTTCTCCGAGATCCACGAGATCCTGGTAGGCTTAATGAATGAGCACTCACTCCCTGAAGTTTGGTTAGAGCTTGGACGTTTTTCTATCGGAGAATTTGGCTCCTACTTCACTAAGGTCATCGATATTAAGGAAGTCAGAGGGAGACGAATCATCGTCACTGACGGGGGGATCAATCATATTGCTCGACCGGCCTTGGTTAATGAGTCCTTTCCTTGTGAAGCCTTCAATGTGCCCAAGATAAGAGAAGAAAAATTCTTCATCCATGGGCCTCTTTGCACGGCCTTGGATTTTCTCGGTGAACACTCCCTTCCCCATGACTTAAGTCCAGGAGACTGGCTTGAGTTCAAGAAGGCAGGGGCCTATGGTTTCACAGAAAGTATGCCGTTTTTTCTCTGCCATCCTCTGGCCGGTGAAGCCTTCTCTTACGAAGGTGAGGTTAAGATGATCCGCAAACCAAGCTTCCCCCAGTGGATGGTCTAATGCCTCAGATTCTTTACGACTCAGAGACATTCTGTGATTAAGCTTAGAACTTCAAGTCCTTGTAAAATGAGTCCCCTCTAGGGTGAGGGAATGAGTTCGGTTAATATAGAATCATGAAAACTTTTATCCTCCTCGCTTTCATCTTTTCCGCCGAAGCATCTGTGGAATTCATCGTCGATGGGCGTGAATTTGAAGGAGGAATCAAACGGGAAATTTATGTGAGAAATTCCACCTATCGGGTGAGACTCAGTAAAGAAAGTAAGGATCTCAAAATGAAGGAGGCCCTGCCTCTTTTCACCCTTACCGAATACGCGGCCTGCAGTCGAAAGAATCTCACCCCCCTCCGGACCAATTCCCAGTTTGAGCCCGCTTACATTGAGGCTTTTCACCAATGTGGGAGTAAGGAGAGCATGGAGAGCTGGAAGAAGAGAAATCGTTTAAGTGAAATTTGTATTGATCGCTATATCGAATCCAAGGCCCAGGAAAGCCTCTGCAAAGAGCTTGGTCTCTACAAATAAAAAAGGCACCCGAAGGTGCCTTGAGTGATCGAAGTCTTATTCCATAATCTGGATGTCGTAGCTCCAGCGATCCGTTCTTCCACCGAAGCAAGAGGCCCGACGCTTAAGAACCGTTGCCCCTGGGATTTCCTTAACAACATAGTCCAGGAACTCAGAGTTAAGATTACAAGAATCGAAACCTTTAAGAGTTACAACTCTTGCCATGTCATTAGTCTCAGGCATTTTTACATCGTAAGAGCCGGATACGTGAGCAGGAGTTGACCAACCACGCTCGATTCCACCAGAGCAGCGGATGCTTACGTTTGTTGCTCCGAGGGCCTCAAGGTGAGACTCAACTGTGCTCTCAACAGAACGGCAATTGTAGTAATGAGCAGAACCACCAGTGTACGTACGAGGGCTGAAAGAAACTTTCTTTGTTACCCACTCTCCTGCAAAAGCAGAAGTTGAAATCAAAAGTGCAGAAATGATTAATGAGCGCATGAGTTCCTCCTATAAGTATGAACTTAATGGGAACATATCCTTGTGAAATCCAAGTGCCAATGATTGAAATCTGACAGTGCGATGCGAAGCGACATTTAGTAGAAATGAGGGAATAAAAAAGGGGCCCTGCACGGCCCCTTCTTTAAGCTTCTTCTTAAGCCCAGAAATCCTTCTCTGGTCTCTATAATCTTCCTTGATGGCCAGTCTCCCGGCCACTTAACTTCTGCTTAGGAAAATCTTAAGGTGAGCGAGAGGAACTTGGAAAGCTTGTTTTCTAACATTTGCTATCAAGCGTCTAATTCCCCTCTAAAACTCCGAATTCTCTATGAGAAATTCAGATGTCATTAATCTTTAGATTACGCTGAGGTGTTTTCTGACCGCAAATCCTTTCTGAGGATTTTCCCCACGTTGGATTTCGGCAATTCTTTTCGAAACTCCACCTGTCGGGGCACCTTATAAGATGTGAGATGCTCCCGGCAGTACTTGATGACTTCTTCTGCCGTAAGGGACTCATCTTTTTTCACAATGAAAAGTTTCACCGCTTCTCCGGACTTCTCATCCGGAACACCAATGGCCGCCACCTCAAGGATCTTAGGATGATTAACCACCACGTCTTCGAGTTCATTTGGATACACGTTAAATCCAGAAACAAGGATCATGTCTTTTTTCCGGTCAACGATCTTAACAAATCCTTCTTCGGTCATAAAACCAAGATCACCGGTTTTGAAGAAGCCATCGTAAGTCATGACCTTGGCCGTTTCCTCCGGGCGCTCCCAGTAGCCTTTCATCACCTGGGGACCTCTGATCGCGATCTCACCGATCTCACCAAGTGGAACGCTCTTTCCATCGTCATCTTTAATCTCAACTTCAGTTGAAGGGATCGGAAGGCCAATGTAGCCGTTGTAATCTTTAAGGGTCATGGGATTGATACAAGCGGCAGGAGAAGTCTCTGTGAGGCCATAGGCCTCAATCAGAGGCCTACCAGTGACCTGTTTCCATCTTTCGGCCACGACCTTTTGAACCGCCATTCCTCCGCCCAACGTCAATCTCAGGGCGGAGAAATCGAGCTTCTTAAAATCTTCATTATTCAGAAGACCATTAAAGAGCGTGTTCACACCAGTGAACGCGGTAAATTTCCATTTATTAAGTTCTTTCACAAAGCCAGGAATATCCCGGGGATTGGTGATGAGGACATTGAGTGCACCAAAGGAAGAGTAGCAGAAGCAATTCGCAGTGAGAGAGAAGATGTGATAAAGGGGAAGCGGAGTGATGATGATCTCCTTTCCTTCCACCACAAAATCCTGAATCCAGGCCTTGGCCTGAAGCATGTTGGCCAGGATATTCTGGTGAAGAAGGATCGCCCCCTTCGCTACACCCGTTGTTCCTCCTGTGTACTGGAGAAAAGCGATGTCCTCGCGCTTTAAGTCTGGTTTTTTAAACTTATTTGCATTCCCTTCCGCTACACAGGACATGAAGTCTTTTGAACCGGCCAGGTAGAAAGAAGGCACCATTTTTTTCACATGCTTAATGACGAAATTCACAATGTAATTCTTTGGAAACTTCAGCATATCCCCAATCTGGGTGGTGATCACGTGCTCAACTTTTGTGTTCTTGAGAATTTTTTCAAGTGTGGCCGCTGAGTTCTCAAAAATGACAATGGCACGGGTTCCAGAGTCTTTTAACTGATGCTCAAGCTCGCGGGCCGTGTAAAGAGGATTCACGTTCACCGCTACCATTCCGGCCCGGAGAATCCCAAAAAGAGCGACAGGATACTGAAGAATATTCGGCATCATGATCGCAACCCGATCACCTTTTTGAAGTTTCAGGTCATTTTGAAGATAGCTCGCGAACTGAAGACTCAACCGATCAATGTCTCCATAAGTAAGAGTGGTTCCCATGCAATGGAAAGCTCCTTGCTTTTTAAACTTGGAAAAGCTTATTTCGAGGAGCTCTGGAATTGACTGATATTTTTTAACGTCAATTTCATGGGGAACGCCGGCATCGTACTTACTGTGCCAAATCTTGCTCATGGAATATTCCTCTTAGTAATTAGTTGAGTTGGTTCTGAATTTTGTGAACAATGAGATCAAATGTTTTATACAGATCATCAGCGTGGGCCTTGGCGAAGTATTTATCAGGGCCAGAGCTGATGTTGACTTCGGAGTAGTGCTCAACACCTTCATTCCAACAAGTCCAATGGACGTCCACCTGAGCTCCCAACCATTTTTGAAATTTCTCCGACTTATCCCGGATAACCTGATCAAGGGCCGGGGTATGATCCATGTGACGGAAAGTGATATTGAGATTCATGTTAACTCCTTTTGTAAGTCCATTATAAAAGTCTGAACCCCATGACTTAGAGAATCAATGGAAGAGAAGCTTAAAATAAAGGTTGAGTGATCTAGTTGGAAGCAACGAATCTCACAGAGGCGGGAAGTACCTCAGGAGGGATGTCCATAAAGGAGCGATGAGGGACAAAGCTGTACTGCCCATAATAGAAGAAGGACTTGATAGAAAGCTGAGCCTCGGCGAGTTCTTTTTCCAGATCGAGGCTATCAAGAATTCGCCTGACGGGCGTCCATTTCCCAAACATCTGCCAAAGGATATTTCGTTGGTCGAACATGAAGCCATCAGGGATATGAAGTTTCTTTCTATGAACCATCGTCTCACACACAAAAATCCCTCCCGGGGCAAGAGACTCTTTTACCAGAGCGTAGTATGACACTCGCTCCGGATCATCTGTGAGGCAATGAAGAAGATGGGAATCGATCACAAGATCGAATTTATCCTGAATTCCGATTTCCGGGTGGCCCACATCACCCTCAATAGTGGTGACTTGCAGGTTTTCACTTCCAAAGATTTTTCTCGCCTGCTTCAGGGCCTCTCCCGAAAAATCCACTAATGTGGGAATCGCTCCTAAGCGGGCCAGCTCCAGAGAGAGTCCCCCTTGACCAGAGCCTAGCTCCAGCACCTTTAAACCTTCCCAAGAGCGATCGGTGAGAAATTTGTCTTTGGATTCACGGACAAAACGAGAAAGGGCCTGGCCTGATTGAAGGGCCATCTCTTTAAGTGCCTGCGCACTCTCACCGGAGAAATTTTGATAGGATTCATCGTAATAGGGACGCAGACTCATTATTAGAGTCTATCAGGACTTAGTTCCCGGGAGCAAGGGTTCCTTGCAGATCCAGGAGGGTTGCACTTCGTTCTCCCTCCGTTACGCTGGCCGGACGGCGTCCTTCCGATTGTAAATTCTGAAGAGCTGAGTATTGATCGAGGGTATAGAACCTTGAGCCCCCTTCACCAATCACCGCAACGATCTGAGTCTTAGCGGCGGAATCATTCTGAGACTGAACTTCCAGGTAATAAGTTCCCGCCGATGCACTGGCACCAAGTTGAGAGCGCACCGATTGCTCGAGTTGATCATAATTTCCTTCCCGAACCTGAGAAAAGATTTCACCTGGTACAGGAATCCGGACATTGGATCCTCTGAGACTTGTTTCCCTCACCACGAGGCTTGATTCACTTCCTCTCTCCTGAACAAGATAGCGATCCGCAAGGGCAGAATTAAGGGCCTGGGCCGCACTGGCCGAAGCCGCAGCAGAGACTCCACCACTTCCGAACGACGCACTTCCAGGCGAAAAATTCTGGCCTGAAGCCGGGGCAACATTCGAGACAGCTGGAGTCAGATCCGGAGTTGGGGCCCTGACAAAAGTTTGAGAAGATGGAGAAATCGCCCCCCCACCTGAGGTGGTACGTGCAGGAGTAGGTGTCTGAGGGACGGCGGCATCTGCACCGGCCACATTTCTTGAAGCTGCCGGCTGCTCTGCTCGATTAGCAACATCCTGGAGAAGTCTCTCGTAACGGCGTCCTGAATCTTCGAGAGCTGATCGAAGAGAAGCAAGTTCTCTTTCCATTGAACGTAAGCGCTCCTGGTTGGCCCCCTCTTCACGGGCCCGGGCCAGTTCGGATTCTTTATTTTCGAATGCCTCCTCACGCTGCTCCCTATCGATACGGGCTTCTCTGAGTTCCGTCGATTCCTCTTCAAAGTTCACAGCAGAAGTGATGGGCGCGCTTAAGGCCGAAGATGAAGGCATGAAAGGTGTCTGCGTTTGAGCAGCAGAAGCGAAATTAAAACTCTGCTGATCTGGAGTTTGTGTCTGAGTACTGCCTGTTGATGACGAAGCAGTTGATCTGGTGGAGCTTTGGGTTCTGGAGTTCCAGTCACTCGGAAGATCTACATTGAAATTATTAAAAGCATCAACAACTCTTCCACCACCGGAGATGTACCGGGCCTGTGCAGGTGTAACATAAGTCATCCGAGTTTTCCTAAAGAAGTTTCTGAGGTCTTCATTCTCGGTTTGATATTCTTCAAGATATTGCGCGAGAATATTCTGTCTTTCACCCTCACGAACTTGCCCATTTTCACAGCGAGGTTCCCTGGCATTACCGCAAATCCTTGCTTCAAACTGGGTGTAAGACAAAGATGGACCGTTTCCTCTCCGTGGTGGCCAGGCTTTATTACAGATTTCCTGATTAAACGCCTCTCTCTCCTGATCTTCACTAGAGAGCTCGAGGGCATCAATGAGAGGAGAGGAGCGATTCTCTCTATATTCTCTGTAGTTTCTTGGTAAACGACCCAAAATCCCACAGGCCATCCCCATCGTTCGGGTACAGCGATCATCAATCTGAGAAGAAGGAACTCCATTCAGAAAACCAGTCGCCCGGCAAAGACTCTCGTCTACAGGAATTTTTAGGAAAGCATCATAGAGGGCCGGAGTCGCCTCGATATTCACCTGTTGCTCACTAGCTTCGGTGGCGTTTTGTTCCAGGATTCTTGTAAGTAAACCACCTTGCTGAAAAGCAGAAGGATCAAGAGAACTCGCAAAAGCTTGTTCTAGATTGTCGTAGGATTTATTCCGGAGAAAACTGTCTTTACAGGAATGGGGGTTCCCATCATTAAAGCAGTTCGGGTCCACCCCGGAGATGATCACATTCCGGAAAGCTTCAAGCATCCTGGTTTGCTGAGTAGCTACTCCTGGATTTTCCGGATTAAGCATCATGGTATATTTGAAGACCGGATTATAACGAAGAAAACGCAATTGCTCCAGGTAGAGCCGAATTTCCCGAACCTTTTCTTGAGGAATGCCTTCGAGCACAGGATTTCCATCTTCGAAGACTGCTCCATAACCCTGGCCCTTGAGGTCGAAGTCTTGGGTGAGATCAGCTAGCTTGCGTTTAATATCATTGTAATTCCAACTCTCCCGCCGTTGGGAATCCCGATCATTTCTAATATAAGAAAAGATATCATCAAACTGCGGGGTCTTCATAAAGGCACGAAAGTTTCTTGAAGGGATACAGGCCACGGTTGAGCTATTGTCTACCTGGATCTCATGGGCCCTTTCGTGAATAAGACTCTGCTCACTTTCTTCTTCATGACATACAGAAGCTTGCTCGCTGACCTCTCTTGATTCCACCCGAATGTTTCGAAGAAATTCAGGATCAGAAGGAAAGAGTAATGTGAGATCATCCTGGACAATGCCATGGACCGCTTCGAATTTACGACAAGTATCCTCGCGAGCTGCCTCCACGATTCTTGCGTAATTGATGTCTTCACCGATGGCCGAGACCGCCCCACCCATAATACTTGTATTTTCGGAAGCTAGGCACTGACAGGTATTCTGAAACTGGTTTCGGACGTAAGTATTTCTATCTCTTTCAGTCGTCTGATTACTCAGTAAAGCGAGGTTGAAGTTTCTGACACAGTCAGAATTCATGATGTCTGTAAAATCAGTGACGCCACATACATTATTATTCGGATCTATATCCGTGGCCGTTAAGTCCGCCCTGACCTCTGTCAGGGAGAAGAAAATAAATAGAATTAGAGCACCAAGATGCATAGAAAACCCTCATCTCACTATTCGTCAGGTTCACCCTTAACCTTGACTGTATAATAAGTGGAAAATGCATTATCCCTGAGTAAACTCGTTTTTTCAGGAACTTCCGTTGTTTAGCCTTAACTCAAAATATTGGCGATAGGCCTCTTCTGGCATATACCATTCCCATGCAAGCCCCGAAAAATCACACCCTTACTCAAACTGAGGACGGCTCTTATAGTTTATTCTCCGAAGCTTTTCAGGAAGGCTGTCATTCTCTTTCGGGGGCCCGAAAAGAAACCGAGCTCCACTATTTAGAGGGCTGTCGGATCCTGGAAAAGCTCAGGGCCTTGTCCAGCGTTTCTATCCTGGAGGTTGGATTTGGCTCCGGTCTTGGTTTTGAATTGACCCGTGACCTTATGGAAAAAGAAAAAGGAAAGATGCATTTTGTCTCTTTAGAGATTGATCCAGAGCTGACTCAATGGTCTTTTGAACGACTGGGACTTCAACCTCAAAAAGAAAAATTTCATTCAGGATCTCTCTGGTCTGCCAGTGGAAAAAACTTTTCACTCCAGGTTTTAGTGGGCAATGCCCGCACTCTCCTGCCGAAATTTCTCAACGTGTACTCGCACCCTTTTCATGCCATTTACCAGGATGCTTTCTCTCCTAAGAAAAACCCCGTCCTCTGGAGTAGTGAATGGTTCACTCTCCTGAAGAATTTTTCCAGTCCAGATGTTATTCTCTCCACCTACTCGGCCAGTAACTCCATCCGAAAAAGCCTCACTATGGCCGGATGGTTTGTTAAAAAAGGCGAATCCTTTGGACCCAAACGGGCCTCCACCAGGGCCGATCTTTTAGGCGTCTCTGACCAGGAGATTCTCGACCAGATGGAGCGCTCCCCGGCAGTCGCTATTATGGATTCCCAATTACCCAAGGAGCTTTTCCTTTGAACTCTCTTCTAAAACTTCTTCCTTTAAAATATCCCATCATCCAGGCCGGTATGGTTTGGGTTTCCGGCGGAAAACTCGCCGCCGCTTCTGCTAATGCAGGAATTCTCGGTGTGCGCCGTGCCGGCAACAAGAACCTTGAGGTTTTAGATCAACAGCTCAAAAAAGCCCTCGCTCTCA
>CAZPFM010000066.1:0-8816 GCA_964585845.1 uncultured Bacteriovorax sp. | reverse complement strand
TGTGATCTTCGCTTTCGGGGTTTTATCTTTGTAGGCCTTCGCAATTTTCTTAAGGCTTCCCTGCCAGGCCTTAAGCTGTTTTTCAAGCGGGGCTGTCTTCGTGCCTTTTGGCACCTGAAGAGTCATGTGGGAAGAGTGCTTTAAGATCTCCGCTAATCCCGTCCAGACTTCGGCCGGAGTGGCCGAGCGAATTTTTTCAATGAACTCTTCTTCGCAGTGGATGTTCCCGGACTGAGCAAAGCCATGACCTAAGCTGAAAGCAAAGGATTCAATGCTTTCTCGCTCATAGACCTTCGAGGAGATGTATTGATTTTTAATCTTATTAAGTTCGGAAGGTTCAAAGCCTTTATCGATGGCATCTTCTAAAACTTCGTTGAAGGCTTTGCTGATCTTCGGAAGATTCTCCACCGGAAAATTCATCTTGAGCATGTGCACGCCACCGTCAGCAAAATACATCGATGATCCTGCAACTCCATTACAGAGTGAAGTCTTGGCCACGAGGGCCTGGTACATGCGGGAAGTTTCACCGTGCGCAAGGCAGTTGATGGAGAGATCCTGGGAAGCGGCTCCCGGATCAAGATAGCGCGGCGACTGAAAGCACATGGTGAGTGTGGCCTGGCGAATATCTTTTTCATGCACGTTGATCGTGTCGTTCTTTTTAACTTCAAAAGCACCAAAGCTTGATTTTTTTCCATGGGGAAGACGGAAGGAGCGGATCTTCGCTTCGAGTTCGTCTCGCTTTTCAAGATCTCCGGCGACAATTAAGAGGGAATTCTCAAGATTGTAGAAATTCTCCCGGAAGGACTTAATCTGTTCCTGAGAAAAATTCAGGATTGTATCTTCCCGACCCAGGATCGGGTGAGCGTATCCGCCAGTGAAAGAAGTTCCCTGAAGCTGGATGAAATTAAATTGAGAAGGATTATCCATCGCTCGGCGATACTCTTCGAAGACCACCTGTCTTTCCGCAGGAATCTCTTCTTCGCCAAAGAGCGGGTTGGCCACCATATCCAAAAGTATGTCCACAGACTTTTCCATGAAGAGGCTGGGGGTGTTGATGTAGTAGCAGGTGTAATCAAACGAAGTGAAGGCGTTAACTTCTCCGCCGTAGGATTCGATAGAGTGAGCAAGAGCGGGACCTGGACGAGTGGGGGTTCCTTTGAAGAACATATGCTCTAAGAAGTGAGCGATTCCTTCATTATCTTTTTTCTCTAAGGCACTACCAGCACGAAACCACATCTGAACAGATCCGGCGGTGGATCCAGGAGAGTGAATAAATAGAGTATTGAGTTCATTATCTAAGACGACTTGATCGATTTTCATATCTTCCTTATTTCTAATCTTGCGAGGTTTGACTATTATCCCCGTGCTAGGCTCTTTTTAGAAGGACTTTTCTTCAATGACTCAGGTGTCCAGTCTCTATTTGCATGTTCCCTACTGTTTGCACCTGTGCAATTACTGCGATTTTTACAAGCGAAGCTTCGATCGTCCTCAGGAACAAATTGAGGAGTTTCATCGGTTTTTAGAAGACTCCTGGCAGAGGCATGAAAAGCTCATGACTGAGCATGAAGTTCAGTGGGGAAAACTTGAGACGATCTATTTGGGAGGAGGCACACCTTCGCTTTGGGGAGTGAAGGGGGCGGAGTTTTTTAAAGATTTCTTTCTCTCAAAACTTGAAGTGAAAAGTCCTGAATTTACCATGGAAGTGGATCCAGGCACCTGGACGCTGGAGATGATGGAGTCCTGGCGAGGTATTGGCCTGAACCGAATCTCCATTGGGACCCAAAGCCTGGATGAGAATTTCCTCACTATCATGGACCGAAAACACTCGTTGGAAGAGAGTCAGGAGCTTCTTCGTTATTGCCACGAGGAAAAGCTTAATTTCTCCTTAGATTTTCTGCTGGGGATTCCTTATTCGAAGGAAAAGAAAAGAAGTATTAAGAACGAACTGGACCGACTACTGGCGCATTCACCGAAACACGTTTCCCTCTATATCCTCAATGCTCGCTCTCACTATCCCCATATTCAAAAACTCCCCGATGATGAGTATATCCGAGAGGAGTATCTCTTTGTTGCTGACTACCTAAAGGCTCAGGGCTTTCACCATTACGAAGTTTCTAACTTTGCACTTCCAGGTTTTGAGTCTCTCCATAATCAGAAATATTGGCAGAATCAATCTGTAGCGGCCCTAGGCCCCACCGGAACAGGCTACTTCGCTCTCTCTCATGAAAAAGCGATTCGCTACAAGTGGAAGGTGAGTGGGGCAGAAATTGAGCTGGAGAATCTATCCGAAAAAGAGCTTGATCTTGAAGAGACCTATCTTCATCTGCGTACCTCAAAGGGGTGGAGACCGAAAATGATCCAGAGGTATGAAGCTCTTTTTAGTCAGTGGGAGTCCCAGGGCTATGGAGAGTTCTCCGCAGGGAAAATGACACTCAACTCCCTAGGCTTTCTCATGCTCGACTCCTTGATGGACGACCTCTTTCGTCTCTAGATTTAACAGGGCGTTTATTAAGTGCCACTGTCAGAAAAAGCCTTATTCCAGTCCCTTAGCGGTGTCAGAAATCCTAAAAAAATTCATTATTTTCTCGAACCCGAACATTGACACTGACGAGGGAGGTACCATCTTAAGGGTATGAAACTTAAATGAAGTAGGTACTTTGATGGAACAAAACGAAGAAAAGAAGACTGAAGAAGCTAAGGCCGAAGCGGCTGAGACGGAAACGGAGAAAACAGAAACTCCGGCCAAAGAAGAAGTGGATTGGAAGAGTAAGTACTACTACCTTGCCGCTGACTATGAGAATTTCCGCAAACGCTCAGAAAAAGAGCGCGAGGACGTTCGCAAATTTGGTTCGCAGAACATCCTCACAGATATTCTTCAGGTGGTGGATAATTTTGAGCGCACAACTGAAATGCTTAAAGGGGACCAGGACGCGAAGATTAAAAACATCGTGACTGGTATTGATATGGTCAATAAGCAGCTCCTCGATACGCTCAATAAATATGGCCTTGAGCAGATCCAGGCCATGGGGAAAGATTTTGATCCTCATTTCCATGAAGCTATGTCTCAGGAGTATGTTGAGGGATCTAAGCCCAACGAAGTCGTTAAAGAGTTTCAGAAAGGCTACATCTTAAACGGAAGAGTGATCAGACCCTCTAAGGTCGTGGTCTCAAGTGATAAGCAGTAATTTTTAAGACAGACAGATAAGGAGAAATATTATGGGAAAGATTATCGGAATTGACTTGGGGACCACGAACTCGTGTGTCGCCGTTATGGAAAATGGTAAATACAAAATCGTACCGAACGCTGAAGGACACAACACAACTCCTTCGATCATCGGTTTCGCAAACAACGGGGAAACTCTTGTTGGTCAGGTGGCCAAGCGCCAGGCCGTGACTAACCCGCACAAGACTCTCTTCGGGATTAAGCGCCTCATCGGTCGTAAGGCCACAGACGCTGAAGTTGAGCACTTTAAGAAAGTGGCTCCTTTTGAAATCTTCGCCAATAAAAATGGCGACGCTTGGGTAAAGGTTGATGGCAAGGAATACTCACCACAGGAAATCTCTGCCAAGGTTCTTGAGAAGATGAAGAAAGCGGCTGAGGACTATCTTGGTTCTGCAGTGACTGAAGCGGTGATCACCGTTCCAGCTTACTTCAACGATGCCCAGAGACAGGCGACCAAAGATGCCGGTCGAATCGCGGGTCTTGATGTAAAACGAATCATCAACGAGCCAACAGCTGCGGCTCTGGCTTACGGTCTTGATTCAAAGAAAGATAAGAACATCGCCGTCTTCGACTTAGGTGGTGGGACATTCGACGTTTCCATCCTTGAGATCACTTCTGATGGTGTCTTCGAGGTGAAATCCACTCACGGGGATACATTCCTCGGTGGTGAAGACTTCGACTACCGGATCATCAACTGGATGGCCGATGAATTTAAAAAAGAAAACTCCATCGATCTTCGTAACGACAAGATGGCCCTGCAGCGACTCAAAGAAGCTGCCGAGAAAGCTAAGCACGAGCTCTCCAGTGTGACTCAGACGGATATCAACCTTCCGTTCATCACCATGGATGCCTCAGGTCCTAAGCACTTAAACCTCAATCTCTCACGAGCGAAGTTTGAGTCTCTCATCGGGGATCTTATCGATAAGCTCGATGCTCCTTGTAAGACAGCTCTCAAAGACTCAGGACTGAGCCTTAATGAACTTCACGAAGTTATCCTCGTTGGTGGTGCGACTCGTATGCCGATCGTACAGGCCAAGGTAAAAGAGATCTTCGGGAAAGAGCCACACAAAGGTGTGAATCCGGATGAAGTAGTGGCCGCAGGGGCTGCGATCCAGGGTGGTGTTCTTGCCGGAGACGTGAAAGACGTTCTTCTGCTTGACGTGACTCCGCTCTCTCTTGGTATCGAAACTCTCGGTGGTGTTTTCACAAAGATCATCGAGAAGAACACGACGATCCCAACGAAGAAGTCCCAGACTTTCTCTACGGCCGTTGATAACCAGCCGGCGGTTTCGATCCACGTTCTTCAGGGTGAGCGCGAGTTCTCTGCTGATAACAAGACTCTCGGACGCTTCGATCTCACTGGGATTACCCCTGCTCCACGAGGAGTTCCCCAGATTGAAGTGACCTTTGATATCGATGCCAACGGGATTGTGCACGTGACCTCAACAGATAAGGCCACTGGTAAGTCTCAGAACATCGTGATCACTTCTAACTCCGGACTTTCGGAAGAAGAGATCAAGCGCATGGTAGAAGAAGCCGATAAGAACCGTGAAGCGGACAAAAAGCGACGGGAAGTCGTTGATGCCCGCAATAACTTAGACAGTCTGGTCTTTGCCTCTGAAAAGGCAATGAAGGACGCTGGGGATAAGATCCCGGCCGACAAAAAGACCGAGCTTGAAGGAGCGATTAGTGAAGCAAAAACAAAACTCACTTCCGAGTCCATGGATGAAATTAAAGCAGCGACTGAAAGACTTCAAAACGTCACTCACAGCCTCGCTCAGTTCATGTATCAAGGACAGCCTGGGGCAGACGCTGGAGCCGGTGCCGGTCAAGGTGCGGGCCCAGAACAGAACGCCAGCTCGGAATCCTCGTCCAAAAAGGATGACGGAGACGATGTGGTAGATGCCGACTATAAAGAAGTGTAAGATCGCATCATTCTAGTTAGACTAGAAGCCCCTTATGGTTCATAAGGGGCTTCTTTATTAGAGAGACCTATGAGCAAACGAGATTTATACGAAGTCCTCGGCGTCCAACGAGGAGCTTCCAAAGACGAAATCAAAAAAGCCTATCGAAAACTCGCGATGCAGTTTCACCCGGATAAAAATCCCGGCAACGCTGAAGCGGAAGCGAAGTTTAAAGAAGCCTCCCACGCAGCGGATGTCCTTCTCGATGATCAGAAACGCAAAATGTACGATCAGTTTGGCCATGACGGTGCCCAGATGGGTGGCGGTCCTGGTGGCTTCGGTGGAGGCTTCTCCGGCGACTTCGGTGACCTCGGGGATATCTTTGGTGATATCTTTGGCGACATCCTTGGTGGTGGTCGCAGAGGCGGCGGCGGTCGTGGTGGAAGAAGAACCCGCGCCACAGTCGGAGATGATCTTCAGACTGAGATGATCGTGTCCTTCGAAGAAGCGGCATTTGGAATCGAAAAAGAAATGCAGATTCACCGCTCAGCGACCTGTGGGGATTGCCACGGCTCCGGTGCTAAAAAAGGTTCCGGACCTACGACCTGTGATATGTGCCAGGGCCATGGAGAGATCCGCCGGCAGCAGGGTTTTTTCACCATCGCTCAGCCTTGTCCGAAATGTCAGGGCACAGGCCAGATGATTAAGGATCCTTGTCAGACCTGTCATGGTCGTGGACGAGTGAAGAAAAAAGAAAAACTCAGCGTAAAAGTTCCGGCCGGGATTGATGAAGGTCAGCGCTTAAAGCTCAGCGGCCAGGGGGACTCCGGTACCAATGGCGGACCGAATGGAGACCTCTACGTTCTGATTCATATTGAGCCTCATGAGTTTTTCAAGCGTGATGAGTACGATGTGGAATGCAATGTGCCGATCACATTCTCTCAGGCCGCCCTCGGAACTGAGATTGAAGTTCCCACTCTGGGGGGCCGCGTCTCTGTGAAGATCCCAGAGGGCACGCAATCTGGTCAGAAAATGAAACTCCGGAATAAAGGGATTACTAAACTTGGGGGCTATGGTTTTGGGGACCAGATCATCACGATCCAGGTCGAAACACCGACAAAGCTCACGAAAGAAGAGCGTGAACTTTTTGCGCGACTCTCTGAGTTGGACCAAAGTACCACAAATCCTATGACCAAGGGTTTCTTTGACCGAGTGAAAGAACTCTTCCAATAAGTCTTGAAGGGAGGATTACTCCTCCCTTCAAATAATCCCTGTCTTCGGCTAAAATTTCATGGATCATTTCAAAAAGGCGATTCATGCGAATTCTAGGTTTTCTCATTCTCCTCATCATCTTTGCCTGCTCTGGACTCCAGACAAAAAAAATCGACGAGTCTCAGATCTCTGAACAAGTGAGAGTCGTCCTCGACGCCTCCAGAGATTTCATCCGGCAGAATAAACTCAAAGAATCCATGACTCAACTCTCGACCCTCCAGGATCAGAAATTGACCCCGGTGGAGAAAGCGCTGAAATACAATCTGAAAGGGGTGACCCTCTTCAATATGGGAGAAGTGGAAAAGTCGATTTTAAATTTTGAGATCGCTGATAAGTACACGCCGAAAGAAACCCAGCTCTATTCTCAGGTTCAGCTTAATATGGCGAGCGGCTACTTTAAACTCAATCAGTATAATGATTTACGAAACCGCCTCGAGAAGATTGAGCCTAAGCTTTTAAGCGAAGCCGAGCTTAAAAAATACGCGCAGCTCGAGCTCGCCTATGGGAATAAGTTTAAAGACAATTACCTCATCACTCTTTCCTCTCTTAGGCTCTTAAACGACTCGAAGACCTACGCAGAAGTTCAGAACTCAAATCTCTATGAGCCAATGAAGCAGGCCTTCCGCTCCCTTTCTGAGGGAGACCGGGTCAAGGTCCTCGAGAAAGTGAATCAGGAAAATAACATCGCTGTGGCCCACCTCGCTCAGCTTGAAGCCGAAGACCGCTACATGGCCGGGGATAAGAGTGGTGCAAAGGATCTGGTTTCCTGGCTGCGCACCAACTTCGATGAGTACGAAGAAGTGAAGACTTTTGTGAAGGAATTCGATCTTCGTCTTGAGAACTCTTACCGGATCGAAAGCCAGCACATCGGCATCGTTCTCCCTCTTACCGGAGAGAGAGCGAGTTTCGGACAAAGGGCCTTAAACGGAATCGATACGGGCATGAAGATCATGGAGATGGGGGATAAGATTAAGATCTTCCCTAAGGATACGGCCGATTCTCCGGCCCGCGCCGCTCAGGCGGTTGTGGATCTTATCCGCGAAGAAAGAGTGGCCTTTATCATCGGTGGGCTCTTCCCTGAGTCGGCCAAAGCTGAGTACCTTGAAGCAAGAAAGTATGGAGTCCTCTATATTTCTCTGTCTCAGATCAATCTTCCTAAGGAAGAAAAGAACCTTCACTTAATTGAAATCCAGGGCTCCATCGAGTCCCAGGTCGAAACTCTTCTTTCAGATGAGATGATTAATAAATTCGGCACCCGGGTGGGTGTGATCTACCCGGATACTGAGGGTGGAAAGGCCTATCTGGATGAAGTCTGGCGAAGGGCCAATCAGAAAAATCTCAAGGTTTCTACGGTGGCCGCTTTCCCAAGAAATGCTCACGATTACCGAAACACCGCTCAGCTCTTTTTAGGACTTAAGTACCCAAGAGAGCGTGAAGAAGAGTTAAAGATTCTTGAAGACGTTTATGCTGAAGAAAGAAGCTCCATCCGGAGAGTTCAGGTTCTTCCTCCCGTCATCGACTTTGATTGGGTTTTTGTCGCTAGCTATCCTCACGAAGCCGTTCAGCTCATTTCCACCCTTGCTTATTATGATGCTAACCGAATCAAGGTCATTGGTGGACCTTCATGGGCCACGCGCTCCATGGTAAAAGAGCAGAAAAATCTCGGGACGCTCTATTTTGTGGGGGATGATCCGAAGGATCTTAATCAAACTGTCCTGACAAAATTTCAGGAACTTTATGGGAAGCCAGCCTCACTTATTGAAATCCTCGCTCTTGAAGGCATGAAGATTGGTTCTGAAATGCTGAGCTTAAGTGGAGATGTTTCGAGCCGCGAAGAGTTTGATAACAAGATCCGCTCCAAGGGTTCTCTCCAGGGACTGGCGAGTGCCTGGAAGGTTGAAGACGGGATCTGGATGAAGCAAATGAGCTCCCTCACCATCACTGGCGGGGAGATCGTTAAACTCTTCGAAGCCCAGACTCTTAATTAGGGTATTTTAAGTAATAGAGCTGCTCGAAATTCCGTCCATAGTCTTCGAGATCGAGACCATAGCCCACGATGAACTGGTCATCGATTATTTTACCAATATAGTCAGGTTGGATGTTCACGGTGCGTCGATAAGGCTTATCAAAGAGCGTAATAATCTCCAGTGAGCGCGGCGAACTTAAGAGCAGCCTTTTCTTAAGAAAGTTCAGGGCCCGACCGGTGTCCACCACTTCTTCCACGATGACCACATTGCGGTCCATGATATTGGTTGTGATGTCTTTGTTGATCGTAATTGTTCCATGGCTTTCCTTGCCCCGACCAACGGCCTGAAGCCGCACAAAGTCTACATAGACCTTCACACCCTTAATTTCCCGGGCGAGATCCGCCAGAAAAACCATACTGCCCTTGAGCACACCGATCAGAACAATTTCCT
>CAZPFM010000065.1:0-8838 GCA_964585845.1 uncultured Bacteriovorax sp. | reverse complement strand
CGATGACATCGACTTCCTTAGTGAGGGCCTTGATGAATTTAACCATTTCGATTACACCCTTGGAGTGTCCATGGGCGGTATCGATCACGATGGCATCCACTTGCGCGGCAATTAATTTTTGGGCCCGGACTTTCTCCTTATCTCCCACGCTGCAGGCAGCGGCGACTCGGAGTCTTCCGAACTTATCCTTGTTCGCAGAAGGATAGGCGATGGTCTTTTCAATATCCTTGATCGTGATAAGTCCAACGAGTTCACCCTTGGCATTTAGTACCGGGAGTTTTTCCACCCGGTGCTTTTGGAGGATGAGTTTTGCTGCTTCGAAGTTTGTTCCCTCGGGGGCGGTGACAAGATTTTCCGAGGTCATGATGTCTCTGACTTTTTTCTTATGATCAGAAACAAAGCGCAGATCCCGGTTGGTGATCATACCCACGAGCTTTTTAGAAGAGTCCACCACCGGAAAGCCCGAGATCTTGTATTTTTTCATGAGATCAAAGATCGCCGAGATCTCCTGCTCGGGAGTCACGGTAAAGGGATCGATGATCATGCCTGATTCGTATTTTTTAACTTTTTCCACTTCGAAGGCCTGCTCTTCAGGAGTGAGGTTTTTATGAATCACCCCAATTCCCCCTTCCTGGGCCATGGTGATGGCCGTGCGGGACTCAGTCACAGTGTCCATCGCCGAAGAGACGATGGGGATATTGAGTTCGATATTCCGTGAGAAGCGGGTTTTGAGTTTCACTTCCGAAGGAAGGAACTCTGAATAATTAGGAACGATGAGGACGTCATCGTAAGTGAGCGCAGAATTTTCCGTATAAAACATAAAAGCTATCCTTTTGAATTAACAAAAGGATAGCTGAAAAAAAGATCGATTGTCTTGGAAAGAACTAGATGCGCAGAACGTAGCCGAGATTCTTGAGCGTTTTAATATGCGTCGAGAATGGCTTGAGTTTCCGGCGCAGGTTCGAGAAGTGCGTATCGAGGTTGTTCACTTCCACGTGGACGTCTTTCCACAGCATGTGGATGAGATCATCTTTGTGGATCACACGATTCGGGTTCTGAGAGAGAACGAGGAGAAGTTGGTACTCTTTCGGCGTCAGACGAACCGGCTGATTGTTCAGGATAACCTGGTGACCATCGAGGTCGATGGTGAGGTCCTTGAACTTAATGAGCTTATTGTTCTGCTGATTTCTCTTAGAGAGAGAGATTCTATTTCTGATACGGGCAACGAGCTCTTCAGTTTGAACAGGCTTAATGAGAAAATCATCCGCTCCGATTTCAAGACCCTTAACACGGGCACCCATATCAGAATCACCAGTCAAAAAGAGAACCGGTAAATTTTGTTTAGTTCGTTTTACTTCTTCATAGACCTGAAATCCGTCTTTTCCCGGAATGTGCAGATCAAGAAGGATAGCGTCTGTGTGATTGTTTTTGATAAACTCTAGACCTTTCTCAGGCTCAGTGAAGGTCTCAAGAGTGAAGGAGTCCTGAAGTGAACTCGAAAGGACATCCAGAAGATCTCTGTTGTCGTCGATGATAGTAACGTGCATACGATTTTTTTCCATAAGTTTTGCTCCTCGCATGCAATATAAAGCCTCTTATGGTCCATCTTAAACTAAAGAATTCTTGATTCTTACATCGGGACTGTAAGAATAAAAAAAAGCCCCTGATAACAGGGGCTTACTAACCTATTAAGATGTCATTTATAAGTACTAAAGCAAGCTAGTAACTCCTTAAATCTTCGATGAGGCGTTCTAGTTCTTTCGGGTGCTTAGGTTGTTCCGCAACCTCGATCTTAAGGCTACGATAAAACTCTGGGTCTATTTTTACCGACTGGGGCGCTGGAGCGGGCATTTTCTGAGGCATTACAGAGGCCGGATTTCGTTTTTTTACGGGAGCGCTCACACCATAGAATCGAATGGGAGCATCACCGAGAGAGGACTTCTTAGGAGTCTTCACAGAGCTCACAGAGGCGGGCATACGGTGAGAGCGGATGAAGGTGATCTCACCTCTCTCCTTCGGGGCCTGAGGAGCCACAGAGGCGATACTACGAGTCGGGGCCGCCTGGCGATGGGCCTTAGGCACGACCTTGAATTCGGCCAGAGCATGATTGAGTGAAGAGAGACCCACTTTCGTCGGGGCCCGCGGGATTCCATTTTCCTGATCCGGATCAATCAGAGAGAAACTTCCCGCCTGGACTGTGTAGCGGAGTTCACTGTTGAGAATATTAGAGACCTCAATGTCACCGCCCACGACGAGAAACTGAGATTTCGAGCTGGCCTGGTCAAAAGTGGCGATGAACTCAGCGTGCTTGTAGTTCACATGACCATTGGCCGTAGTGAGCACAAGGGACTGCTTATGTCCCTGGCCTTTCACCCAGGTCTTCCCCTTCTTCAACTGAATGGATTTATCGTAAAACTTTGCGTGGGATCCACCGGTGAAGCTGTAAGAAGCATCATAGTAGTCATTGAGAACAACAGTAGCGTCTTCGTCCACGAGGATCTCTGACTCATGCTCCAAGTGATCATTGATGCTGAGAGTGTGAGTCTTCCCCTGAGCCGTGATCACGAAAACAGATCCTGTAAGACCTGTCACCTGTGCCACCGGTTTTGCGAATACTCCGCCCGAGCAAAGGGCGAGGAGAAGGAGACTACTTTTTAACTTTGTAATTGATGTCTTCATAGTACCTGCTTAGGATTTTCCATTCGTCTGTATTTCGGTATTTGAGTCGGAATTCTTCAACGGTTGCGAGGAATTTTTTGTGCTCACCCTGCTCGTACTGAGCCAGGGCCAACCAGAGCTTTGCTCCACGGTAAAACTGAGACTTCGGATGGTGTTTCACGAGAGCTTCCAGATGCTTTTCAGACCAGTCATAACGCTTTCCGGTTTCGAAGGCCGCGATGCCGGCGCCGTAGAGTGCCCGGTCATCAACGACCTCATGCTTAGGAAATCTTTCGATGAGTTCGTTATAAAACTGAGCGGATTTTTCGTAGTTTTTGAAGTGAAGCTCTTTCTCCCCGATGGCGAGAAGTTTCTCCGGAGACCATTTGTAAACGTCATAGGACACAAGGTCCCCGCTCTTTACCGGGGCGACACTTGCAATGCCTCGCCCGTGCGGCTTTAAGGCAACGGAGCCCGCCTCGGCGAGCTTACTTTTGGATTCGAGGTGACTCATTTTGTATTTCAGATCCGAGACCTCCGAACGAAGGAGTCGGTTCTCCATGGCAAGCTTTAAGGCGACTTTCTCAGCTTCCGTATGCCGCTGCCACTTGCTCATCACAGAGTGCTCCATGCCTCCGAATTTCCAGAGAGAAAAGACCATCCCGAACGAGAGTACACAAAACGCAAAAAGTATTTTCATAACTACCTCAGGTCTTTTATCGGTCTTATGAAAGGGATCTTTAGAATTAAAGATTTAGGCAGATTTATCCGATACAGAATCACAGGGAGATAGATCAATGAAATTCCATACACTTGTCCTCGTCAGCTTAGTCCTATCGGCCAGCGCTCTGGCCGCTCCAGGAAGAAGCCCAGCGGTTGAGGATTTTGTGGGAATCGAGATCGAAGAGCCTAAGACTTCCCCTGCCGATCAGGGAACCCTTATCAATCTTGAGCGTGACCTTCAGCAACTCGAAAAAGTTGAAGCCAAGGCGTACGTCGCTAGTCAGAACACTCCTCCAGAGCATGTCATGAGCCAGGATAATCAGTTTATTCAGTGGAATGTAACTAATCTTGTGGCCTGGACTCTGCTTCTGGGGCTTCCGCTTTTAAGCTGGTTCATGGCCGTAAGCCACCTTCGAAAGAAAGCAAGTATTGAGAGTGCATCCAATATCGAGGTGCTCGAGAAGTACCGACGGGAACGAGAGCGGGCCCGCAAGAAAGAAGAAGAATTCAGAAAGGTCTCCTAGAGCCTTTTCCAGATCCCCTTTCCTTCATACATCATGATTCTTTGAATGTGGTTGTAATGAACCACCACATCTCTCACTCCATCACCATTGAGATCCGTGACATCCACATTATAGGAACGCCGAAGATACTGATCCCGGGGAGCTTCTTTCTCATGAAAGATATGAGGACCCTGGACGAGTTTCATGGATTTAAGGTCATTGTTTTCATAACTCAGAAGAGAGATCCGGCCGGTGGATTCAAATTGTGTTCCCTTCGTCACTCCCTCATCCAGGAAAATGATAAGGCACTTCACCGATTCTGAAAGATTCACTAAGCGGAGTTTTCGGATCACACTCTCTCCCCCGCTTGACCACAGATTGGCCCGAAAGATCTCATTTCCAAAGGAATCCAGGATCAAGAGTGCATCCGTCCCGTCGTCTTTAACGGGTCTAAGCTTCTCTGAGAGACCATCCCCATTAAGATCGATGTGATAAAGCTTCCCCAAAACACTGATGGGGGTAACCACCATCTCTGACTTTTCCGTGAAATTAGTCAGTGACTCCCCGGCGAGGAGTTCCCGGTAAAACCTCTCATCCTGGGCGAAGGCCGCTAAAGAGAAGAGACTAAGGAAAAGAGCTAATTGATGCACCATGAGTTCATTGTAACTTAAAGTCCGCTTTGTTAATATGCCTTGTTCACAGGAGACAACATTCATGATCATTTCACTCGGTTTCATCCGTTCCGCTAGTCAGGTCCTCATCCGCGAATTCAACTGGATCCAAAATTCCTTTGAGTCCCGGATCATTGATGTGACCGATCTGGCCGATGAAAACCTCCAGGGTCTCTTCCTGGATGATAACGAGCATTTTAACTCCCTGGTGGGGATCCTCGAAAAAGAAAAGGCCCACTACCCGATCCTCGATGCCAAAGACGAAAATCTGACTCTTGCTTCTTTTGAGACTCTTCCTGTGGGACAGTTTCGCGAACTTTATCTCAAAATCGTGAACCGTTGGACCATCCATCAGAACTTCAATTCGATTGAAAATATGTGGAAGATCACTTCTCACTTCCGTGAACTCTGGAAAAAAGACCGAATCAGCTTCTTTGAAGAGTTCTGGTACTGGATGAAAAGAAATATCGGGGCCACCGACCTCTCGATCATTTTCAATGACGTTGTGAACTCAGAAGAAAAAGATGAGAACAATGAGAAAAAAGAGCGGCCAAAACTCATCCACTCGATTCTCTCCGGCACTAAGCGCGCTAATTTTGTTCAGGGTGGGCAGAAAGAAAAAGAACTCATGCAGAGTTACCTGGAAAAGTTTCACGAAACTTTTGAAGTGACTGAATTTCATTTTGAGAAGGCGCAATTTGTCGCGACCGCTCAGGTTGAGCGAAGTCCTATGATTTTCATGGCGCGCACTGTGCAACTTAATCAGCTGCAACGCACTCTCTTAGCGGGTGTGTTTAACGGTCTCCAAATTTAAGCATAAGATCACTTTCTGACCTGAAAGCTCTCAATTCCCCGTGCTAGTCTTAGGCGATGAAAGTCTACATCGCTTATCTCTGGGAAAGAATCACTAATGCCTTTTGGATCATCCCCTGTATTGTTGCTCTGAGTATTATCAGCTCACTGGTGGTGACAGTGAACCTGGAGATTCCTGAACAGCTTCGCTGGATGGAAAAACTTATTTCCTTTAAAACAAATCCCGAAGGCGCCCGCACGATCCTGGGGTCGATCGCCACTGCTTCGATGACTGTCGTCGGTGTTCTTTTCTCCATCACTATCGTTGTCTTACAACAGGCCTCAACCCAGTACACCCCGCGGGTGGTTCAAAACTTTATCCGTTCCATGACAAGTCAGATTGTTCTGGGTTTTTTCATCGGAACCTTTGTTTACTGCCTTCTTCTGCTGACAAATATTCAGCCTAAGCCTGGGGCCGCGGCCCAGTTTAGTGTTCCACAGATTTCTCTGAGCTTTGCGATCTTTCTGGCCTTGGTTTGCATGCTTCTTCTCATCACTTATATTCAGCACATCACAAAATCCATTCAGTCCACCGAGATTGTTTCCACCATCACCAGAGAGACTATCCGGACACTAAAGAATATGATTGCAGACCGAAAGGGAAGTGGGGTGGATGAAAGTGAAGCCGAAGAAGTAGACCTGGAGTTTGAGTACGTGATTCGCTCAAAGGACCATGGTTATTTCCAGAAACTTGACTGGAAAGAACTCTCAAAACTTCACAAAGACGAAACCTGGACCCTGGATGTGATTAGAGACCTCGGGGATTTTGTCCATCTCGGTGATGAGCTGTACCGGCTTAAAACTCACCGTGAATGGAGTGAAAAAGAGCAGGCAGATTTTCTTGATTGCTTCACCATCGGGGAGACCAGAACAAACGCCCAGGATCCAAAGTTTGGATTAAGAAAACTCGTGGATATTAGCCTCAGGGCCCTCTCCCCTGGGATCAATGATCCCTCCACGGCCGAAGAGGCCATCAATGGAATCACCTCTGTTATGCTGGTCTATGCCGAGAACTACCCTATTCCTCACAATGTCCCCCTCTCAAAACGCCGCTTCATCACTCTTCCGGATAACCGGGCAGAAGAGTTTCTCGGTACAGGTTATGATCAACTCCTTCAATTCGGTGATGAACATCTACCTGTTAAAAAACACGTGCAAAGAGATCTCAAGAAACTTGTTCACCGATCTGAATCTGATGCGATTAAAGATGCTGCAGGAAAGCGCATTCCTTGGGTGACAGAGCATTTGAGTGCCAGGCATGGAATCCGGAATGAGTCCTCACGAATTCAGTGAGACCTGCCTCTCACGCATTTCAGAAAGATAGGGGCTAAATTCCAGGTTTTTCCGATCCCACTCAAGAGCATCAGCAATGATCTTATAAGAAGACTCGAAGAAATCACGAATCAGCGAAGCAGGATCATCTGAATTTAATGCTGCTTCATAATCCAGGATAAATTCTCCCATATCCTGATTGTAATAAGCTCCCAGAGTGGAAATCTTCTGATCTTTAAGTTTCTCCGGAACGGGATAGGCATAGGCGTAGAAAGCAGGTTTGGGGTACATCTCATTTCCGGGCCAGAATCCACAACTCATGACCTCATGAGAATAAGCTTCCTTCATAATGGTATCAGAAACATGAGGCATTCCCCCCGGATGCTCGGGAGCTTCTTTGCCGGAGAATCGAGTGACGGCCAGATCCATTGCTCCCCAGAAAAAATGCACGGGAGAACTTTTTCCTACAAACTCCGAGCGATAATCGGAAAGAACATTGGAGACCCGAACCAGGATCTGGAAAAAATCATGAACCTTGACCGGGTCATAGCGGTGATGGGTCTTATCAGCAAAGAAGGGTGTTCCGTCCATCACTTCGTTGGGAACCGGACTAAAGCTTGGTTTCACATCAAAGATTTTAAGGGCTTCCTGAAATTCCTCGTAGAAATCAGCGACACTTTGCTCGATGAGAGGAATGAGAAAACTTCTGCCCGTGCTGTCTTCGAAGCGCAGCTGGTGATCGAGAAAATCAAAGTCGAGTGTGAGACTTCTCTCTCCGAGAGGAATAGCAGAAGTCGTGAGTCCACGGCTTGTGACATAGAGAGCTGAATTCCAGGAATGATTGGCCCAGGGTGATTTACACATGCGGAGTTTACCCGCGATCTGAAGATATCGGTGAAGGGTCTCCAGGGTATCCTTCCATTCAGTGTAAGAGAGCTTTGGCCAGTGGTGCTTCATGATCTTCTCCTTGTCGACTACAGGTTAGGTTCCGAAGAGGAGAAGATAAAGATGCAAAGGTCAAAGCTTGATCAATGAAATTTTATCAGGAGCCGAAGTGACCCAGACCTTCCCCGGCCAGAAGATGAAAATGAGTATGAAAGACAGTCTGACCGGCGTGAGGGCCAATATTGGTGACCACCCTATAGCCGGGCTCAACTAATTTTTCCTGGTCAGCATAGCGGCTGATAGCACTCAGGATTTCTGAGGCCTGAGATGGATCGGTGGCAATGAGATCATTTAGATTCTTCGTGTGTTCTTTATGAATGAAGAGGTGATGAATCTTCGCCTGAGGCTTAAGATCTTTAAAACCGATGACCTTTTCATCTTCAAAGATTTTCGTTGCCGGGATTTCTCCCTTGATGATCTTGCAGAATAAGCACTCAGACATAATCACTCCTGATCTTTTCGTCCGAAGAGAAATCTCTCTCTCCCCGTCCAATCTTTTATCACTTCCACGTTCTTTAGACCTGCCTCCCTGAGCCATTCTTTTTGGGTAAGAAGCTCGGCCTCATGACCTTCCATGTAGAATTCTCCACCTGGTAAAAGTCTTTCATGGACCTGATGGAAAAAATCCCGGAACCACTTTTCATAATCGCCATCCGGAATATACAAAGCTAGTGCGGGTTCAAACTCGTCCACTTTGTCATGGACTCCACTGCGGTGGGATTGGTCTTTGATGTAAGGAGGATTCGAGACGATAAGATCAAACTGATTCTGGATCTTATGGAGTCGATCTGAGATCTGAAAACTGACATTGGAAACCCGCAGGTTGGAGGCATTGCTCTCGGCCACTTTGAGGGCCTCTGCGGAGAGATCAAGTCCTAGCCCCGATTCCGCCACGTCTTCACTTAAAAGACTCAGAAGAATCACTCCACTTCCCACTCCTACGTCCACCATTGACTTGAATCGTTTTTTCTTCTGAACGATGAGGTCCACTAAGAGTTCTGTTTCAGGTCTTGGAATCAAAACACTCTCATTCACATAAAAGACCCGCCCATAGAACTCACTTTCCCCGAGAAGATAGGGGAAGGGAAGACCCCTCATCATTTCATTTTCAAGATTGTGAGTGAGGCCAAAGGGGATCTGATGAAGAGAAAGGGAGAGATCAAGCTGAAGATTATTTGTTCTCTTGCGGAGAATGTCTTTAATCTCCCGAAGAA
>CAZPFM010000064.1:0-8839 GCA_964585845.1 uncultured Bacteriovorax sp. | reverse complement strand
CAGAGCCTTCTTGTCGAGTCATCGTTTCAATTAAAAGATGACGGCGTTCATTTGGTGACATTAGAATGGAAATTAGTTTTAACCCCCGGCTAAGTCAAGGGAGAGCCGCTTGAGCGCCAAGATCCAGTTTACGGTGAAAAGAAAGAATGTCCCCCAGGCCCTGGCCCGGGATCTCTATCATGATCTTCTGACCATCAGCTGGCCCCGGACTCTTTTGCTTTTCTTTCTTGGCTATCTTTTCCTCAATACTCTCTTTGCGACTCTCTATTGGATCGAACCAGGCAGTCTTTTAAATTCCCAGGACCGCTGGCTCTCTTGTTTCTATTTTAGTGTGCAAACTCTCTCGACTATCGGTTACGGAAACATCGCTCCCGCCACTCATTATGCCAATACTCTTGTGACCATCGAAGCGGCTTCGGGAATGATCCTCATAGCGATCATGACGGGATTTCTTTTTGCTAAATTTTCCAGGCCCTTTGCCAAAGTCGAGTTTTCACGGGATCTCCTCATTGGAAATTTTGATGGAAGGCGCCACCTTATGCTCCGGATGATCAATATCCGTAAAAATCAGATTGTGGACTCCAGAGTTTCCCTGGTCTGGCTTAAGCCTATGAAGACTAAAGAGGGGCAGGATTTTCGGACTTTCGTGGAACTCAGACCCGTTCGCTCCTCAGTGCCTGTCTTTAGTATGAGTATGCTCGTCATGCATGAGATCGATTCTTCCAGTCCTCTCCATGGATTTTCGGATGAAGAGATTTCCCTGCTTCCTGGAGAAGTTTTGGTGACGGCCATCGGAACTGATTCAACATACGGACAGACGGTTCACGCCAATCAATTCTATGAACTCAAAAAGAGCCGGGTGGGATTTCACTTTAAAGACATGGTGGAAATTGCTCCGGATGGAATCAGGACCGTGGACTTTGCCCAGTTCCATGAAATAGAAGCGAATAACGCATAAGGCCAGGGAAGAAATTCCAAGCAAATCAAGGCTTTTCCCTATTCCATCGTTTACGATACCCGTCAATTTTAGTACAAAATCAAGGTTTCCCATTTCTTATTTTTCTTTGAGGAGATTTCCCATGATGGATTCTTGGTTGAACATGTGGATTAAGACCCCCGTTATCTTTGGGGTAGTTGGTCTAATCGTCGCGGCTTTTTTCTACTTTCAGGTGATGAAACTTGGAAAAGGGACTGAAACGATGGAGCGCATCGCGGGCTACATCCGTGAAGGTGCAATGGCCTTCTTGTTCCGTCAGTACAAAGTACTCGCGGTTTACTGTGTGGTTGTTGCTGCACTCATCGGTTACGGACTTGGCGGACTTGCTGCCGTCTCTTTCATCCTCGGTGCTTTCCTCTCCCTCCTCGCCGGGTTCATCGGAATGAAAGCCGCTACTTATGCTAACGTAAAAACAACTCAAGCCGCTCGCGAAGGCTCTCGTCCTCTCGCTCTTCTCACTGCCCTTGATGGTGGTGCGGTTATGGGTCTCTCAGTTGCCGCTCTCGGAGTCATGGGACTCGGTGGACTCTACCTTGTTTATAGAGAAGACGCTCACCTCGCGACTATCCTTCACTCATTTGCCGTGGGAGCATCTTCCATCGCTCTTTTCGCTCGAATCGGTGGTGGTATCTACACGAAAGCTGCTGACGTAGGTTCTGATATCGCTGGTAAAGTGATTGAGAATATCCCTGAAGATGATCCTAGAAACCCGGGTGTTATCGCTGATAACGTCGGTGATAACGTTGGTGACGTTGCAGGTATGGGAGCTGATATCTATGAATCCATGGTTGCTGCTATTGTCGCTGCTATGGCCATCGCCATCACTTCTTCTGAAATGCCGACTCTCGTGGCCCTTGCCGACGATCAGTACAACCGCCTTATCGCTGTTGGACTTCCTCTCGTTCTCTCTGCTGTAGGCCTTGCTGTTTCCATCGTTTGTATCTTCATCGCTCGTCTGATGAAGAATATGGATCCTGCTAAAGTCCTTCGTGGAGCCCTCATTTTTCCTCCACTCGTTCTCGCAGTTGTATCCTATGCTATTATGGCATCCCTCGGGATCACTCAGTCTGTGACGGCTATTCTTACCATCGGAGCTATCGGTGGAACGATCATCGGTCTTATCACTGATTACTACACATCTGCTAAGCCAGTGGCACGAATCGCTGAAAGTGCGAAGACTGGTGCCGGTACAAACGTCATCCAGGGTCTTGCTGTCGGTATGGAGTCCACGGCGATTCCTCTTATCGTTGTTGCCGTCGTTGCCTACCTTTCTAACAAGTATCTTGGTCTTTACGGTATCGCTCTCTCAGCGGTTGGTATGCTCGGTGGTACTGCGGTTGTTATGACTGTTGATGCCTACGGCCCAATCTCAGACAACGCTGGTGGTATCTCTGAAATGTCTGGTTTAGGACCTGAAGTTCGCGCTATCACTGATGAACTTGATATGGTTGGTAACACCACGGCGGCTATTGGTAAGGGATACGCCATTGGTTCCGCGATCCTCACCGTGCTCGCTCTCTTCTCTGCTTTTAACATTGAAATTAACCACGTCCGCTCTCTTGCTGGTCTTGGAGCGGTTGAACTCGTTCTCACTGATCCAGAGATCCTGATTGGTATCCTTCTTGGTTCTATCCTTCCGATGCTTGTTGGTTCAACGACTATGCTCGCTGTCGGTAAAGCCGCTGGAGCCATCGTGGTTGAGATCGGTCGTCAGTTCAAGGAAATCCCTGGCCTCATGGAGCTTAAAGCTGAGCCTGAGCCAAAGAAGATCGTGGACATCGCTACTGCTGCCGCTCTTAAGGAAATGATTCTTCCAGGTCTCATCGCCATCATGGCGCCAGTTCTCGTAGGATTCATCATGGGCCCAGCTTCACTTGCTGGACTTCTTGCCGGAGCTCTTGCGGTCGGTGCAACTATGTCTCTCTTCATGGCAAACGCCGGTGGAGCCTGGGATAACGCTAAGAAATACATCGAAAAAGGAAAGCTTGCTGGTGAGAAGAAGGGAACTGACACTCACAAAGCGGCCGTCGTCGGTGACATGGTCGGAGATCCGTTCAAGGATACTTCTGGTCCAGGGATTTCGATTCTCATCAAGGTGATGAGTGTTGTCTCCCTCCTCATCGCTCCATTGATTGCACTTCTCTAAATCAAAAACTAAGCCCCTCGAAAGAGGGGCTTTTTTTTTCAGTAATTTCCAAAAAGTAATTCGAGTTGAGCAAAGATGAAGGGTGTTCTTCGGAAGGACCACACCTTGGGGAATTCAAGACCTGGTTGAATATCGATGTAGGCAATGTCCTTGTAGATGTTTCTGCGGTAATTCACTGAGACGTTGTAACCTGAGAGAAACCAGATTCCATTGATCACTGTCGTACCAACTCCGGCACTGTAGGCCAGGGCTTCATGATCTGAGAGTCTCTGAAAAAGACCTGGCCCATGGGAGGTAGAAAAATCCTTATTGGTGATCCTCCAGTCGACGGTGTTGTTGAAACGAAAAAGAATATTATCCGAGAGACTCCTGTCACTATCGAGAGTGGTCAGGTGGCGGAAGCCATCCCGGGTACTGATCCAGGTGACCTCCTGGACGAATCGATGAATCAGGAAACCGGCATCCTTACTTTTTCTGATCCTTCCTCGCAGTCGGACGGAAGGATTGAATGAAGCATTTACGCCTGAGTCGGCGTTAAAAAGCCAGTTCTCATTGACTCGGGTTTCCTCTTCAGTTTCGACCCGGCCGTCTTTTTTCTTAGGCTTCTTTCTTTTTTCCTGATTGAGTTCATAACGGATCCGCTGCTGAAGGTAGGGGAGTTTCAGGTTGAAGCGGAATTGGACATCGTTCTCACCCCGCGCCCTTTCCTGAACCCGATAGCTTTCACGGATCCTGAGTCGGCTTCGTCCAAGTTCATCATCCGCTCTTTCGGTGGCGAAGAATCGGTCGAAGTCGTTAGCAACATCATTCACCCGACTCCCAACGAAATCGTCGATGCGATCTAAAATCGGGAAGGAATATTCCTCGCTCTTTGTTTCAACTTCCTGCTCCTCGGTAAAGCCCGGGCCAGAAAAGAGAAAGAGAAGCAAGCAAAGGCCGTATCTCATTGAATCATTGTATCCTAACCACTCTAAGCGCCAAGAATTCTTGTCAGTCCTCGGGGCAAAAAAGAGAAGGCCTATCGGGTAAGGCATCAATAAGAGGCAGCTTCTTGTCTTTTTCCTGAAATTTAACTTGGGATAATCCGATAATGTTTCAGGTTCGAACTTATCGTGGAGGTTGTACGTGAATAAATTTTCTAAGAAACAAAAGATTCTGGCCGTCTCGTGCCTGGTCTTCTGCTTAACAACAGCTACAATCTGGCAGTTCTCAAAACCTACCACACCTGAACTGAGTTTGAATGAAAAGGGTGCCGAAGCCATTTTGAAAAATGACCTTGTGGCATTTAAATCTTTCATTAAGGCCGGCGGTAAGCCGGAGCATCTTTTCAAGCCTCACCATCATGTTCCGGCAACGGAGCCGGAAGGGGTAAAGGCTTTCAAGAAAGATCAGATGGCATGGACTATTGCTGAAGCCCTCGTGGCCTACGAGCGAGTGGAATTCATCGAGTATCTTCAGCAGGAGAAAATTTCCTTTGTTAAACAAACAAATGATGGGAAAGCCGATATCGTCTCCCTCGCTGTGGAATCCAATAATCCAAAAGTCTTCCAGGCTATCCTCAAAGAAAAACCGAATTTAAAAAAAGAATATGGTGAAGAAAAGAAAAATCTTCTTCATATCGCTAGCTCAAGCTGCTCGATGAACGTGGCCGATATTCTTCATAACTCCGGAATGTACAGCGCTCAGGACATGCAGAAAGACGGTTCTACTCCTCTCACCATCGCCGCGGCCAATGACTGTGTTCCGATGATCACATTCTGGCAGGGAAAGAATGAAGACTTCAGTGCCAAAGACGGTAAGGGAAAGTCCGCCATCCAGATTCTTAAGGCCAATAAGAGTGAAGCTGCCGCTGCCATTGCTAAATCCATCGAGGCTTCCCAGCCCACTAGAAAGCCGGCCTCAGTGGCCGTTAAACTCAGCCCGAAGGTTCCGGACTTCTACAAACTTCGGAAATATCCAAAAGACGTTCTGGCTGACCCAGCACTTCTGGTGGATCCGGAGATTCGTCCTCTTGATTCTGACTCCACTGCCGAGTACACAGAGTTTGCCGATTAGCAGATGAAAAGAGTCCATTGAAGCCTAAACCCTTGCGGAAAATCCAATTCGACTTAGAATGGAAGTAAGGGAGGGAATAACATGGAAGTTGTTCGTCGGACCAATGCTGAGATCGAGCGCGAGATCGGCACAGTCGCATATTTTATTCGTAAAAAAAGAAAAGACAGAGGTTTCACTCAGGAAGACCTGGCAAAGGCATCTGGAGTGGGTCTGGCTTTCTTAAAGCGCCTCGAAGGCGGAGATGAGAATCTTCACCTTGCTAAGGTTCTTCAGGTCATGCGTTTTTTAAACGCCGATCTCTTTCCTAAAGAGTACCAGTAGTAACCTGTTTTTTTCTGTAGCGCATGTTAAGCATTTCTACCGTGAGTGAGAAGGCCATCGCAAAGTAGATGTAACCTTTGGAAACGTGCGCTCCCATACTCTCTGCCGTGAGCATCACTCCGATCAAAATCAAAAAAGAAAGAGCGAGAATTTTAATTGTCGGATGCTTATCCACAAAGGTGCTGATCTTTCCCGCAGAAGCGAGCATGATGAGCATGGAAATAACCATTGCGATCACCATGATTGAAATCTGATTCACCATCCCCACCGCAGTAATTACCGAGTCGAGTGAAAAGACGATATCCAGAAGGAGAATCTGTCCCAGGATCATCCCCGGGCTCACTCGCTTCGTGGTTTTCTCCACTTCATGAAGATGAATTTGTGGATCACCTTCGATTTTATGGTGGATCTCAAAAGTGGCCTTGGCCACTAAGAATAGACCACCTCCCAAAAGAATAAGATCTCGCCCTGAAAAGGAGTGATCCATGACAGAAAAAAGAGGAGTCTTAAGACTCATGATCCAGCTGATAGAGAAGAGAAGTCCGATCCGGATGACCAGAGCAAGTCCGATCCCCAGGGCCCGGATTTTTTCCTGCTTCTCCTTGGGAAGTCTGCCCACGAGAATAGCGATGAAGATAATGTTATCGATCCCCAGCACCGTTTCCATGGCCGTGAGGGTAAAGAGAGCGGTGAGAGAATTTGCATCAATTGTCATGGGTTAGTTTATAGATAATCTGGTGACAATTTGTCACCAAGGACCTGGAATTATGTAATTTTTACTTTCATGGGGATTTTCAGAGCAATGGGTCCAGGTTTAGGTTAGAAGGAAGCATCTCAAAAAGGAGATCAACATGAAAACAATTGCCCTTAGTCTTCTTGCACTGTCTATACTTTCAACTGAGGTCTTCGCTCAGCGAGCCCCTCGTCGTGATGGCCGGGTTCAGGATCGTCCAGGTCGTGATGATGGTCGTCCAGGTCGTGGCGGAGATCGTCCTTCTGATCATCGCCGTCCGAGTCCTCGCTATGATGGTCGCGGTGATCACCGGCCAGATCGTTATGAGCCGCGATATGACCCACGTCCGGATTATCGTCCAGGTCGCGTGACTCCTCGTTACAGCCGTGGACCTCGTTACTATCGTCCAAGCCGTCGTCCGGTCATTATCTGGAACACAGGTTTTGGCTACACTTGTAATTACGGAACTCTTGCTCTCAATGGTCGCTACATCCATAACTTCGTGTTCAGTTCAGACTGTTATACGGCCTTAAATGACATCCGTATGTATGGTGACTTCTGTGATGGCTCTGATCTCTACGATCAGTCCGGGATCCTTGAAGCAAGCTTCTACTATAACTATGAATGTAGAGACGCTCTCGGCTACTACTACTAAGAATTTAAAAAGTCCTAAGGCCACCGCAAGGTGGCCTTTTTTTTTGCTCTAAAAGATGGCACCCGGGGCTTTATATTTCTTTTCCAAGGGATTGGATTTCTGAAAACAAAAGGATCTACCTTATAATCTGCAAATTATTCCAAGGAGATCACATGCGTACGCTCATCCTCGCTCTTTTATTCCTGCCGGCCCTGAGCTTTGCCGATCAGAAACAAGAAAATCTCAATGAAGTTAAGGCCAAGATTGCTTCAAACATCGATAAGCGAATCTCTAATCTCAATACCTTCAAATCCTGTATCCAGGGCGCTTCCTCTAAAGAGCAGATGAAGGCCTGCCGTGAGAAGCATAGGGCCTCTTCGAAGGCCCTTAAGTCTCAGATTAAAAGTGAATGGCAGGCGAAACAAAATCAGCGAAAGGCCAATAAGAAAAAATAGGATTATTTCCGGATCCACTGATTGGAATAGGCTTCTTTAATTCTGGTCTTTAGTTTACAGCGGAGATCTTCGGAGATCGTCTCTCCTGTTTCCATATTCTCTGAAGTCAGAGAATAGATGACAGTAGGGAGATTTTCGTAAATCTTGGCCTCTCCGTTAAATTCTTGAGCCTCGTAAAAATCTCTCGCTGTCTCAGCTTCCATTCTTGAGCGGTAGCGGATTGAGACTGTGGGAGAATACATCATGGAATAGCGATCACCCTGAGAATCGGTGTATTCGAGGTTCTGCAATTCAACTCTGGAACCGAGCTTGATTTCCACGGAGTAGATCCGTTGATCAAAGGTGAATTCGAGGCTTCGGCTCTGGGAGAGTTCTCTTCCAAGCTGCCAGGTTAAGCTTTTGGAGGGCTTATAATTAAGGTCAATATAGGGACCTTCATGGACCCGAAGGTCGCAGATAAGATCGATCTCATTATCGTACTTCACCAGCATGATCTCTTCGTGACTCATGGAAGAGAAATTCTCCTGGGTGATCACTTGATTAGGCTTCGTCTTCGGGGCCTTTCCGCAGGCAGCAATAAACGTCAGGAGCAAACAGCATAAGCTTCTTTTCATGACGACCTCCTCAATTTGGAGCGAGTTCTACAATGCCGCCCCTAATGTGGCAAAGCCGCAGCGAGAAAAGATGGAAAAAAAGAGGTTAAGTTATGGTAATTAAGAGGTTTTTTAATAATAGGAGAGACAGAGTCAAATGAACGTCATTTTGAAGGCTTAAGGAGATTCTACAGGTTCAATTTCCATTCAGTCAGAAAGATCTCAGCATCCTTTTTGGACTTCCCCAAAGAAGCATCAAAGATGATACTGACCCCGAGTTTTCCATTCACCATGAGGGCCGTTCCTATGACGGGATTCATCTTGGCGACCATGCCATCGCCAAAGACCCACCACTCATCCTCGGAGAGTTCCGGCACCTTCCAGGATCCCACATTCGTGAGGGTTCCCGTCCGTCGAAAACTAAGATGCGCAATTTTAAGAAACTGAGAAAAGGCCCAGACCCCAAAGAGGGCCACAGGCTTGATAGTCAGGAGAGTTCCCCAGTGAGTTCTATTTTTCAGGTAGGAGCGGATTTGATCTTTGAGGGAATGGGAACTCGTTGAATCATCGATAGAGACATCGATGAAAGAAACTGCGTTCCCTGATCCTTTCGCTGATTCGATATCCTGATAGAGTCCAACCGGGATCATCCACATCCTCGCAGCCCGCTGATGTTCGAGATACTTTAGTGATGTTTGGTCCAAGGAGAGAAGAAGAAGAGCGTTGAGATCTGAAGAGGAAAGTGATTCAGGAACATTCCATCTTTCCCAGGCGCTGACCCTTTGTGTGGGCGGATTTTTTTTCCAGAGTGCCGTCTTAAAAGGAAAAAACGCGAAGTACCACCGGGCCAATTCCCTGAAGGCCTTTCTCCATCCCACAGGTGGGGAGTAGGAAAGTTTTGGGGG
>CAZPFM010000063.1:0-8872 GCA_964585845.1 uncultured Bacteriovorax sp. | reverse complement strand
ATCAAGTGCTCAGAAGGAAAAATATCTTCCTAAACTCATCACTGGTGAGCACGTTGGTTGTATGGGAATGAGTGAACCAGAATTCGGCTCCGACGCTGTCGGGATGCAAACTAAGGCAGTAAGAAACGGAGACTTCTACGAGATCACTGGTAACAAGATGTGGATCACCAACGCTCAGTACGCGGATGTGGTTTACCTCTACACCAGGACGGGTCCGGGAAAAAAAGATCTCACGACCTTTATCGTGGATAAAGGAACTCCAGGCTTTTCAGTCTCCAAAGAGATTCACAAGATGGGGATGCGCTCCTCACCTACGGGAGAACTCTCCTTTGATAAGTGCAAAGTCCCTCTCGCTAACCGAGTCGGTGAAGAAGGTGACTCCACTATCCACATGATGAAAAACCTCGAGATTGAACGCATCACCATTTCCGGGATCTCCCTCGGGATCGCTCAGGCCTGTCTTGATCAGTGTATTAAGTACGCCGGCGAAAGAAAGCAGTTCGGTAAAACCCTCGCAAACTTTCAGCTCATCCAGAAGATGATCGCAGAGATGTACTCAGAAACCGAGGCCATGCGCCGGATGCTCTACACGGTCTGCTATGAGTACGATCACGGAAATAAATCCAATAATCTTGCCTCTGCAGTGAAACTCCAGCTTCCTAAGATGGCTACAAAGATCGCTCTTGATGCTATTCAACTTCACGGAGGCTACGGGTACTCAAGAGAGTTTCCGCTTGAGCGCATGATGAGAGATAACAAGCTCAATGAAATTGGAGCTGGAACAAATGAAGTGATGATTATGATCATTGCTAAAAACTTACTCCGCGAGGCACTGAGATCCTAATGAACGACTTCCAAAAAGAACTCATTTCAAATCTTCGAAAATTCTGCCAGGACAATATCGAGCCCCACATGGAGCACGACGATGCCGAAGGTAAATTCCGCATGGAGATCTTCAACGGTCTCGGCGAATATGGTGTCACTGGTGTCACCGCACCGGAAGAGTTTGGAGGCATGGGTCTCTCCTACGAGGACTACTGCCTGGTCCTGGAAGAAATCGCAAAAGTTTCAGTCCCGTATGCGGTAACTGTCTCTGTTTCCAGCATGGTTCAGACCATCTTGAGCGAGTACGGTAATCAGAAACAAAAAGAAAAATATCTTCCCGCTCTCACCAGCGGTGAGGCGATCGGTGCTTTCGCCCTTTCTGAATCCCATGCGGGATCAGATGCGGCCAATCTTAAAACCACCGCTAAGAAAGCTGAGGGTGGTTACATCCTCAATGGCACCAAGATGTGGATCACTTCCGGTGGCATCGCTAAAACCTACATCGTCATGGCCCGCACCGGTGGCGAAGGCAGTAAGGGTGTTTCCGCCTTCATCGTTGAAGATGGAATGAAAGGTTTTAGTTTCGGTAAGGCCGAGAAGAAAATGGGATGGAAAACTTCTCCCACTCGCGAGATTGTTTTTGAGAATTGCTTTGTGCCAGAAGAGAATCGTCTTCTCGAAGAGGGTCAGGGATTCAAGGTTGCTATGGGAGGTCTCGATAGAGGTCGTGTGGCCATTGCCTCCATCGGGGTGGGATGTGCAGAGCGTGCACTCTCCGAGTCAATTAGGTATTCCTTAACCCGCCAGCAGTTTAAGCAAGCGATCTTTGATTTTCAGGGGCTTCAGTTCATGCTCTCGGATATGGCCACAGAAACAGAAGCCTCCCGTCTTATGGTTCAGAAGGCCGCCCGCCTTCTCGATACAAAGAATCCAGACTCTAAGCTCTGTTCTATGGCCAAGCTTAAAGCGACAGATACGGCCATGAAGGTTACAACTGATGCGGTTCAGATCTTAGGCGGTGTGGGTTACACCTCCGAGTACCCGGTGGAGAGATTCATGCGGGACGCGAAGGTCCTCCAGATCGTCGAAGGAACCAATCAGATCCAGCGGGTTGTGATCGCTAGGCACCTCAGAAAGGAGAATGAAAGTCATGCTTAACTGGAACATCCGGTCTTCAAAGGCTTCGGAAAAAGCAAATTCAGATTCTGCCATCACCAATTATCTTGATACTCTCAAGTCTCAGGAGATCGGCTTCTTTCGTCTTCCACAGAACAGAGATCTTTTTGAGAGCTGTGAAAAGACTTACAACAAATTTAAGCATAAAAAATACTTCATCCACATTGGTATCGGTGGAAGTGCCTTAGGTCCAGAAATGCTCCTTAAGGCCATCGGAAATAAAAGTGGCGTGGAGTTTGTTTTCTTTAATAATATCGATCCGGATGAAATGCAGCGATGCCTTGATCAGGTGAACCTCAAAGAATCTCTGATCTATGTCGTCTCAAAATCCGGAACCACCGCTGAGACTGTGGCCGCTATGAGCATCATCCTCGCTCAGCTAGAAAAATGCGGAATTCATTCTGCCGACTACAAAGACTACTTCGTTTTCTGTACTGACCCTGAGAAAGGGGAACTCCGCAGACTTTCAAAAGAATGGGGAGTGGACGCTCTAGAGATTCCTTCGAATGTCGGGGGACGCTATTCGGTCCTGACCCCGGTAGGACTTCTTCCGGCCCTTTTTGCTGGAATGGATGCTAAGGCCCTTCTTCTGGGAGCTGAAGATATCCAGAAACACCTTAATGATCCTAAAGTGGGAGCTGAGTTTTTTCAGCTGGCAGGCTATATCAAGGCCATGCATGATAAGGGGATTACCCAGACGGTGATGATGCCCTACTCCTCCCTGCTAAAAGAATTTTCGGCCTGGTTTGTTCAGCTCTGGGCCGAATCCCTGGGAAAAGAAGGAAAGGGTTTAACCCCGATCCCGGCCTACGGGGCAACTGATCAGCACTCACAGATGCAGCTTTTTATGGAAGGGCCTAATGATAAGGTTCTGATGCTGATTGAAGTAGAGAAATTCCAGTGTGATTTCGAAATGAAAAACTCGGTTCCGAGTGACCACTTTAAGATGCTCTCCCCATTTAAGCTCAGCCAGCTGATGAAGGCAGAACTCGAGGGAACCCTTGCGGCCCTCAAGGAAAATGACCGTCATGTGGTCCATCTTAAGCTCCCGTCCCTCAATGAGGAGCACCTTGGACAACTGATTTTATTTTCAGAATGCCTGACCGTTCTCGTTGGCAAATTGCTGGAAATCGATCCCTTTAACCAACCAGGGGTCGAGGCCGGTAAAAAATATGCCAATAGCTGGTTAAAATCCAACGCCTAAATGCCGATAAGAACACATAGTCCGCTTGCCCAGAAAGGGCTTGCGGCCTATTATTAAGGGCATAGAAAAACAGTGATTGAGGACGTGTAATGAGCGATGACAACTCCACCGTTGTTATAACCGATATTCGGAAGGCCCTGGCGGCATCTGAAGAAGAGGCCAAGCAGAAGCCTGCTTGCCTGCTCGTGGTGGGTGGCGAGCTTAATGGTTCCATCTTCAATCTTCTTCCTGGAGAATCCGTCGTTGGAAGAAATCCCGACTGCACGATTCCTCTGGATTTCCACGGCGTCTCACGGAAACACTTCACAGTGACCGTTTCAGAAAACGAAGTGATCCTCACAGACTTAGGCTCTGCGAACGGAACTTATCTCAATAATAAAAAGCTCGAAACTCCGACCCCGCTTAAAGCAGGGGACATGATCAAGATTGGCGCCATCGCCATGAAGTTCATTCCGAAGGGAGATCCGGAGCGCCTCACTTACGATAAGCTCCACGAAGAGGCGAACACTGACGGTCTCACCAAGTGCTACAACAAGACCTATTTCAATAACGGTCTTGAGCTCGAAGTAAAAAAGAGTAAGGTCACAGGAAAGCCCCTGACCCTTATCATCTTCGATCTCGATCACTTTAAAAAACTCAACGATAACTTCGGCCACGATGCCGGAGATTATGTCTTAAAGGAAATGGCCCGGATCATCCGTGAGAATGGAATCCGCCAGGGTGATATCTTCGCCCGCTACGGTGGAGAAGAGTTCTGTATCCTTCTTCCTAACACGAATCTTAAGCAAGGCTTCGAGATCGCTGAGCGTCTCCGAAAACTCGTGGAAAAGCACGAGTTTCTTTATGAGAGTAAGCGTCTGCCGGTAACAGCTTCCATTGGAATCGCTGACTACCGGGAAGGTGTGAACGCCGGGGTTGATCTCTTTAAGCGGGCCGACAACGCTGTCTACAAGTCCAAAGAGGCTGGCCGTAATCAGGTTAACTTCTACAAAGGTTAGGAGTGAGAGCGTCTCCTCCTAAAATTGATCTTCTTCCCGAACATCTCATCGATCAGATCAAGGCCGGCGAAGTCATCGAGCGTCCAGGGAATCTTATCAAAGAAATTCTCGAAAACGCTGTCGATGCCGGGGCCACAAAACTTGAACTCCATGTGGCCAATAATGGTCTCGATCTCATCTCTTTAAAAGACAATGGTCACGGGATGAAAAAAGAGGATCTTCCCCTCGCCTTCTCCAGGCATGCCACTTCGAAGATCACCCGTTTTGAAGACCTCTACAAGCTTCATTCATTTGGTTTCAGAGGAGAAGCCCTCGCAAGTATCTGTGCCATCGCCAGGGTCCAGTGCATCTCCCAGGCCGAAGGAGAAGAGGCGGCATCGGAAATCCGTATTGAAGGAGGTCAAACTCTCTTTCACGGTGACAGGCAGAAGCTTCCAAGCTCAGGAGTTGAACTCAATATCCAGGATCTCTTTTTCAATACGCCGGCCCGCCTGAAGTTCATTCAGTCTCAGCAATCGGAAAAAAACTTTATCCGCCGGGTAGTCTTTGCCTTTATCCTCTCTCACCCTTCCATAGAGTTTCAGGTGAAATTCGATGATGGTGAAAAGGAGATTTATCCCAAGGCCCAGACACTTCATGAACGGATCATCTCTCTCATGCCTAAGGCCAAAGGTCTCATCCTGCGAAACTTTCGCCGCTATGAGAATATTGAACTTGAAGTTCATCTGGTCCCGGCCACCATGAAAGCTCCCCTGAAATGGCAGAATATCTACATCAACGATCGATTTATTCTGGATAAGCAATTTCACCGGGTCCTGGGGAATGCTCTTCTTTCAAGTTTTCCTAATGAGGACTTTTACTACCTGGCCCACTTCCGGGTTCCGGCCGAAGAGATCGACGTGAATGTTCACCCGAATAAAACCATCATCAAATGTATGCAGGGTTCGAAGATGATCAGTCTTCTTACTTCCACCATCCGGGAGATGCGGACAACTCAAAAGGACTCGGCTCCTTCATTTCAAGATAAGTCTCCCGCACCAACGGAATTTGACTTCTCTTTGAACGAAAGCATTGGTTTGCAGCAAACAAAACAGGCCTACAATATGGAGGGGATCTTCTCCCCCCATAATCTAAAACCTAGACAGGAAGGAGAAGCTCAGTTCATCTGGCTTACCCCCTACTTTCTTTATCAACCTGGTAACGAGTGGTACGCCGTTAACGGACTCAAACTTCTTGAAAGATTCGTGAAGAAAAAACTTCAGGGTCCTTTTTCCACCATCCCTCTGCTGGTGAGTGAACCCTTTTCAGCTAAACTTTCTCAATCAAGAATTGAAGAATTAGGAGAACAGGGTCTCGAGCTTGATCCTCTGGGTGATACCATCGTTCTCCGGAGTATTCCTGATTGGCTGAATGGCTTTCCTCTCAGGGATACAGTCAGGCTCATCTTGGGAGAAATCTCTTTAGAAGAAATCCGGCTTGACCCTGATGACTGGTCCAGATCATCCTGGGAAGAGATGTTTCAGGAATTCACCAGTACGGAGCTATTGGAGTCAAAGATCATCGTGGATCTCAAAGATGCAATCCGGACGAGGGTTTAGATGAAGGTCATCGTCGTCTCCGGGCCCACGGCCACGGGGAAAACGGATCTGGCCATTGAACTCGCAAAAATGTTCGGTGGTGAAGTCGTTAATTTTGACTCTTTACTTCTCTACCGGGAAATCAACATCGGCACCGCTAAACCCAGTCAAGCCGAGCAAGGCGATATTCCCCATCACATGATTGATGTGAGAAGCATTCAGGAACCGATGAATGCTGCTGCCTACGCAAGGCAAGCTCTTCCGATCATTGAGAAGATATTAGCGGATGGGAAAAATGTTTATCTCGTAGGGGGAAGCGGCTTTTATCTTCAGGCCCTCCTGAAAGGGATGTATGACTCCCCCACCACTCCGGCAGAAGTTCTTGAGCGCTCTGAAGAGCTTTATGAGCGTGAAGGGATTTCCCCCTTTCTTGAGATTCTTAAAGAAAATGATCAGTCTTCATTTGAGCGCTATCACGAGAATGACCACTACCGGATCCGTCGGGCGGTAGAACATTTCTGGACCACCGGGAGAAAGCTCTCTGAAGAGCGGCAGCAAAAAGATGAGGCCAACGATAAGTCGCAAACTTCAAACATCCATGGCTGGGATCTTCTTCATATCCATCTGGATCTTCCAAAGCATGAACATGAAGTGATCATCCAGAAGAGAACAAAGAAGATGCTTCAGAATGGTCTCATTCAGGAAGTAAGAGAATTACTCTTAAAAGGATTCACGGGAGAGGAGAAACCTCTTCAGAGCATTGGGTATAAAGAGAGTCTCGATTTTATCAACGGAAAGTACAAAGATGAGGATGAACTTGCCGAGAGAATTTCCATATCCACCCGGCAGTTAGCAAAATCCCAGAGAACCTGGTTTAAGCGGGATAAGGATAAGAGGGTTTATCATCCACTGAAAGATAAAGATCAGATTTATGAGTTCATAAAAAAAGGGAGCTAGAAGCTCCCTTTTTTTTAGATTTATTTTTCCGGAGTAACCGTTGTATTGGCCGTATTCGGCAGCCGCGGCATTGTCTGAACCGGGAATTCTCCAGTAAGTGCATTCAAGAAAGCCACGATATCCTGAACCTGAGTATCATTGAGGTCCATATCAAGCTGGGTCTTGGCCATCACTCTTACGGCCTCATCAAGAGTCACGACTTTTCCGTTGTGGAAGTAAGGAGCGTTGATCGCTACGTTTCTCCAGGTTGGTACACGCCAGTGGTTCTTGTCTTCAACTTTCTTTGTGACTTCGTAGCGACCTGGGTCGGAGAGAAGATCATAGAGTTTGTCATACTTTGACCCTGGGATCTGAGGGAAAGGCTGGAAGTTACCCACACCCATTTTTTCTTCACCGGAAAAGTTCACTCCGGAGTGACAAGAAGTACAACCAATTTCTTCAACAAGCTTCATACCCTTCACTGCTTGAGGACTCATGGCCTTCTTATTCCCCTGGATGTACTTATCAAAAGGGGAATTCGGCGTGATGAGTGTCCGCTCGTAACTAGCGATGGCTTTTGCCATGGTGTCGATGGTGATGAAGTCTTTATCTTTTGGAAAAGCTTTCTTGAATGCGGAAACATAACCTGGAATCTGCTTTAAGCGATCGATCACGAATTCATGAGTTCCCATGCCCATTTCCACATCATTGATGAGAGGGCCTTTGGCCTGATCTTCAAGAGTCGCAGCTCTCCCGTCCCAAAACTGAGTGGAGTTAAAAGCTGAGTTCCAGACTGTCGGTGATCCTCGACCACCTCTTTGACCGTGAACACCTACTCCTACCGGACGACCATCTCCACCGTGGAACATAACGTTGTGGCAGGAGTTACATGAAATCGTTCCGTCCTTAGAAAGACGTGGATCAAAGAAGAGCATTTTTCCCAGCTCAATCTTTTCCTTAGTCATAGGATTATCTTTCGGCGCCGGAGCCGTTTTTGGGAGGGCCTGCATTTTCGCAAACGCACTCATGGAGAGAGGGAGAACGAAGAGCAGCATAGATTTTCTTAGGTGCATAGGCTTCCTTCTTGGGTTAAAATGAGATGTCACTATTTTAATAAGGTTTCCCATGCAATCCAATGACAAATTAAAAGTGATCGTAATTTCCGATGGAACGGGTGAGACGGCTTCGGCCATCACGCGCGCTGCGATGACTCAGTTTCAGGACAAGGAAATCTTTTTTACCCGTTATAAGAATATCCGATCAAAAGAGCAGATCGATGCCATCTTCCAGGAAGCAGCGATTCATCATGACATCGTGGTCTATACCATTGTTTCCGTGGAGCTTCGTGCCTACATAGCTGAACTCTCCAAACGGGATCACGTGCGTTCGGTTGATGTCATGGGACCTCTGCTCACCGTCTTCTCCAATTTCTTCGAATCCGAACCCGATTATAAGCCGGGCCTACTTCATGCGGTTAACGATCAGTATTTCAAACGAGTCGCCGCCATCGAGTTCACACTCAATCACGATGACGGAAAGAATATGAATTCCTTAGAGGAAGCGGAAGTCATTCTGGTAGGGATTTCACGAACAAGTAAGACTCCCCTTTCCATGTATCTTTCTCTGGAAGGAATTAAGACTGTGAACGTTCCTATCGTGATGGGTGTTCCTCTGCCGGATAAACTCTTCCAGGTGGATCAGCGCAAGATCTTCGGTCTAACTATTGATCCGGAGACCCTGTTTCAGATCCGTAAGAATCGCCTTTCTCGTCTGGGTCTCTCAAAGGATGAAGGTGATTACGCCGACCAATCCAAGGTGGCCGAAGAGATCGAATGGGCCAATCAGATCTTTGCGCAGAATAAGCGCTGGCCTATTTTTAATGTGACAGGAAAAGCTGTGGAAGAGACTGCGGCCGAGATCACAAAGCTTTTGAATATGCGAAAGGTCAATCGCTTCAAGCAATCGAAGCGACTCTCGGAATAGATTACTCTAAGAAGTGCTTCTTACTTTCTTCGATCGTAAACTCTACCCGCTTCTCTGTTCCGAGAATAGGATTTACGACCTTTGCCTGATAGACACCCTGAGGAATCTCCACATCTTTAAACGGCATCTCCCGCTCAACTAACTCTCCGGCCACTTCGAAGACAAGCTTCGAT